>VBBG01000107.1 GCA_005882905.1 Candidatus Bathyarchaeota archaeon
AGGCTTCCACCCGTTCGATGCATTCATTCGACTTTTTCACATCGCCTTTCATCAGTGCGTTGAAAGAGTCCTCGATCAACGAGCGCACCTTGTCGCTCAACTCTAGCAGACCCTTGGTTATCTTTGTGTCAACGTTCTTGCCGTCGCCCTTCAGCTTCTGTGCCTCTAATGCGACGTGGCTGGCTGAGTCGGCCATCTGTTCGAGGCTCTTGGCGATTACCCTGTTTCCGACCACGTGCATAGGACCCTCAATGCCAACCTCTTTCGCGACCCGCCTGTCCAGTACCGCGAGTAGCAATTGTCGTATGATCATCCAGTAGATCCTGTCAGCCTCCTCCTCCATATGCAGCACTTCATCCGCCATAGCCATTCGACCCTCGACGACAGACTTGACCGCCTGCTCCAGCATCGAGCTAAGAATAATCTGAAGCCTCCGCATCAGACCATAAATCGGAAACTTGGTCGGGTCCACAAAACTCTGCAGTGTGACCGACTTCAAGGTCTGCTCTACGATGCCCAGGCCCGTCAGTCGTCTGCTAACCCCCCGGACCTCCTCGAGATGCCGGGACGAGAGCTCCTTCTTCGAAGTGATCTGGATCGTATCATGCCCCGTCAGATAGTTCGCGGTGATAATCCTGGTCAAGAGGTTCGGACCGTCACAGAGGTCGGCGTCTATCATGTACCGATGGTTCTCCCGCTCCTTGGTCAAGCCTGGATAGACGGTGATGCCCCCGTCAGATTCTCGTCTGAAAGTTACGATGTCGCCCTGTTTGAGGCTGACCTCCTCGACCCAGTCTTTCGGGAGAGAGACTATGAGGGTTGAGTATCCGACTTTCTGGACTTTTCGGGCTTCCATCATGAGAGACATAGTGTATATCTTCTATACGAATGAGAAGAAGAAAGTCGGATATATACGTGAGCTTCAGAGTATGGTATTTCTATACCTTGCGAGGGAGACTTAGGGTCCCGTCAACAATTATACCTCGTGAAGCGCGGGTCATGAACTCGAGACACTGTCTCTTGCTCACTTCTTCCATAGCTTGCGTGGAAGGTTCGGCATGAGGTTGCCGGGGCGTGGAGATGTGTTGACGGCAGCCGCGGGGTGATATGTTGGCGTGTCGAGCCGGGAGGCGTAGGCTGCGAGTGCGAGTGCCCAGAGCCGGTCGTCGTGCGTTCCGCTCGGGTTTGAGAATTGTGTCTGGCCTGTTTTTGTAAGCTGGAATCGTTCCGCGTTCATCTCGTTTATCAGCTCGGGATCGTATGCGATGTGGAGCCGGCCTTCTTCCATTAGATGTCTGAGGTAGAATAGGACGTTCTCTTTCTCTGGGACTGTTAGTGTCGTGCCGACAGCGAGCTTGACTCCTGCCTTGGCGGCTTCTTCTACGAAGTATTCTCCGACCCCTGTCTGGTCGATGTTGGTCTTCTTGACCGTCTGGAGTCTATGACCTAGCCTGTTAAGATAGCCCATGACGTGGGAGTAGTCTGTTCCCAGCTTGAACTGTTTCATATGGATCAGATTGACGTGTCCGTCCTTCTTCTCGACGACCGCGACAGCTGAATGGTCCTGTTTCTTTCCGAGGTCACATCCAACATAGTAGCTTCCTGCTGGTGGGATCTCTCCCATTAGAGCGATTGATTCATCGTACGTCTTCAGCTCGTATGAGACGCATGATGTCAGAAGGCTTAGCGGGAAGAATGCTTCCTCGTCTTCAGCAAACTCTGCCTCCATCTCTCTCTGCCAGCGCCAGGGATCCTCTCTCATCTGGATCCGGAGGCTCTGGACCATCTTCTCCTTGAGCGGTCCGTTGGGCTCAACGGCGTCTCGGTAGCCGACGTGGTGGCGTGAAAACTCTGCGAAGAGATCATTGTCTGTGCACATCTCGTAGAAGAGTGTGTCCCTAGAGCCTGGGGTACTCAAAGCAAGAAAACGGCCGTTGGTCGTTGTGAGCGCGTATACGGTCGCATCGTAGAGTTCTCTGTCGTATCTGACGAATGCCGCTTCGTCGAGGATAATCAGGTCGCAGGTCTCTCCCCGTATCGTCTCGGGACTGTTCGGCAGCGCCTCGATGCTGGAGCCGTTGACAAACTCCAATCTGGTCTTGAGCCGTCGCCCGGCGAGAATGTGAGAACGATTCTTGGGGATGAACGATCCGATCCTGTGAATCAGCTTCTTGCTCTGCCGCAGGCTGGGCGCCAGGATGAGGACTCGTTTCGCTCCCTCGTGGAGTGCCGAGTAGAGGCTTAGCGCCGCGATAGTGGTTGACTTGCCCGTCTGCCGAGCCCATCTTGCGACGACGAATCTGCTTGCGTCGAGTAGAATTTTCTCCTGATACTGGGTTGGAACGAGTTTCAGCCATCCCTTGCAGAAGTCTATGATGCCCCCGCTGAAGAGGGGCCTGCCTCTTGCGCCGTCCTCTTCGAGTTCTCTCTCGACCTCTGCAAATTCTCGCTGTATCTTCGTGTGGACTGAGGAACTCATCTAGGCTTGGGACCTTTCTCGCGGCTGAGGATCGACCTTGTTTTCGCTGGGCGTTCCTGACAAGCCTGTCGCTGCGGTTGCCCTCTTCCTGTACTCTTCTATCACGCGGAGGCGTTTCTCCCAATCCTTCTCCTCTCTCTCCTTGAGGACCTGGCTTAGCGTGCGGGCTGCGTCGGTGTAGCTCTTGAGCCAGCCTTTGCGTGATTTCAGGTCAATCCTCTCGTCCCTCATCATCCTGTACGCCATGTTGGCCGATGTCTGGAGTTGCCGGATTGTCTTGTCTCGAAGCTTCTCCTCGTCGATCTCCCTATTCTTTCCCAGCGCGGGTCTGATCCTCTTCTATGGTTCTCTGAGTCTTTCCGGAAGAATCATCCTGATCTTTCCTAGTGCCTCTCGTATGATCTTCCTCCAAGGTCTTCAGGTAGAGGCGTATGGATCGGATCGCGGTGCCGCCTAACAGGCGCATCTCTTTCGGGTCCATGAGCCGGTTCTGAGAACCCTCTTGCAGATTGTCGAGGATGATGCTGGTCAACCGGCGGAGATCGGCCAACACCTCCTTCCGCTCCGAATCGTTATCCGAAACTCTCAACCCATTTCCACTCTATCACGGCCCCTTTCCGAGCATGGGCGTCACGTCCCGTAGTCCCAGAATCATCATCAGAACCTCGGCGGATTCCGCTTCCCTAGACTACTAACGCCCTATGAACCAGAGGACCTGAGACCTCTCTGCCTG
>VBBG01000108.1:0-1763 GCA_005882905.1 Candidatus Bathyarchaeota archaeon
TCGGCCTGATCACTCTGCCGAAGAGAGCGTAGAGAATAGCGTCGAGGATAGTGGACTTGCCGCTCTCGTTGAGACCCGTGATGAGGATGATCCCGTCTGAGAACTGTAGAGGCTTTCCGAGTTTCAGTTTCTTGAAGTTCTGGGCCTGGAGGCTTACGAGCTTCAGCTGACTCCCTCCTCTCGCAACCTTGCGACCGTACCCTTCCACGCCTCCTGCACGAGAGGACGCTCCTCCTCCTTGACTTTGGCGAGGAGACTCTGGAACGTCCGGTCCAGTTCCTCGACGGGCGAGGTTCTCGGAAGCGACTCCAATGGCGCCATTGTCAGGAGGTTGAGGCCGTCTTCGTCGAACTCGACGTGGAAGAAACGATCCTGGCAGTAGGCGATGAGGGCCGAGCGTTTGTAGGTTGAAAGCTGTTCAAGAGATACCTTTCCGGTCACCCGGACGCGTAGAATCTTCTCGGGACCCGCTCTCTTTCCCAACGCGTCCTGTATCTGCCGGGTCAGGCTTCCACCCTCGCCGGTCACGCGCGAGTCTAGCGTCTCCATGGGACGCGCGGGGGTCGGGTGAAACTCTTGGTGGAGGATTCCGGTCTTGTCTAGTTCGAGCCAGTAGAATCCCTTCTCCTCACCCTCCTCGTTGAAACTTGCCCGCTCGGTGCTGCCAGGGTAGATCACCGGCGTTCCGTTGATAGTGTTCTTCTGTTGCCGGTGAAGATGCCCCGAGGCGAAGAGCTGGAAGTTTCGGGGAATCGAAGACTTGCCGATGTGGGTCTCCTGTCCGAAGTAGCCTTCGAAGCCCTCGATTGGATAGTGCGTGAGGAAGATGTTCACATCCCCTGCCTGGTCTATCTTCTGCCCAGCCAACGGGTCCTGGTCCGGAGCCAGACCGGGGTTGAGACTCATACCAGTGACATTGACAGTCTCACCTCCAAGATGGAAGAGTTTCGGGGTTGGACGTGGATCATGCAGAAAGTAGGCGTGTCCTGATTTGGCGTGGACGGATAGGGGTGAAACTCCCTGTTCTATGCTTCGTGGAGTATCGTGATGCCCGCTGACAAGGACCGTCTTGACGTCCTTCTCATGGAGACGTTTGAATTGTTCTGCCACGTAGGCTCTTGTCGGGTTGCCGGGTAGGATGCCGTCGTAGAAGTCGCCTCCTATCAGGAAGAGGTCTGGCCGGTTGTCAAGAGCAAAGTTGACCAACACGTCGAAGCAGTGTTGAAAGTCTCGCTTCCTCTCGAACCGCTTGGGACCATACTGGACGGCGGAGGGATCGAGATGGTTGTCGGCTGTGAGAAGGACGTGAACTGTCATGAGCGTGGTTCTTACCGTTTATCGGCGATCATTCAGACGAATCGTCTTCAGGGACGTCCGATATTAAGACTGAAGGTGGACGAATCTGAAAGAGAGGTAGTTCCGGTTGTAACCAGACATGCGGTCACTGGGTTTCGACAGTAGAATATCGTCCCCCTTGAGACTGGATTTCCAAGTGTCAAAAGAAATGACCGATTCAACATCCAACAAAGGGACTTGGGGCGCGTTTACGCCCGTCATGCCTGCCTTCGTACGCCTCGTCGCAGGAGTCATCGTACTCGTCATACTTGAGGCCGTGATTCTGGGGTTCCCAGGAATCGGCTACAACATAACTGGAACGCAGCTCTCGGTCGCGAACATCGCGGTGTTCATGATCGGGCTCATCGTCTGCTTCATCGTCCTCAAGTTTGGCACCCAACTCGCCAACGCTGCCTCTGACGCCTACA
>VBBG01000108.1:1865-5402 GCA_005882905.1 Candidatus Bathyarchaeota archaeon
CTCGAAGGCGGCAGTAGCAGCAGCAGCACGAAACACGCACAGAGCCAGAACTACTGAGTCGTACAAGGACGCACAGGCATCCCGTCTCTAACCCTCGTTTTTTAGGGGAATCCCATTTGCCGGGCACGATGGGCAGTAGGCCTTCTAGTGTTGCTTCTTCCCCAGCAGTATGTCCCCAAACAAACCCTTGACCCCGTGCCACCAAAGCTTCCTTCAAAGTTGCAAGGTTTTTCCATCTTCAGCACACTCGCAGTGCAACATTCCCGATCTGTCCAGCATGTCTGAGCTCATGTGCGTGATTATGAGTCGACGAGGTCGAAGCTCGTCCATATGGTCCATGAGCGTTCGAAAATCGAGGTGATACCTCACTTTCCTATCGAAGTAGTAGGCCTCCGCGATTAGCAGGTCGACATCTTTCGCCGCGGGAACAAGACTCTGCGTCCATTCAGTATCGCCAGTGTAGGTTAGGCCTTTTCCGTCGCATTGAATGCGTAAGGCGAAAGGTGGACTGCCACACTCGTGACTGACAACATAGGGTGTCACCGCGACATTGCCGAAGTCATTTGCACGTCCCGCTTCCAGCTCAACGATTCGAAGAGGAAAGTTCCACTCGCTTTGGGAGGCGCCTGGAAACATAGCCTCCATTGTTTCTTTCAACCTCCCTTCGTGCGAGGAGGCCCGGCGATTACCAGCTCGTTCTCTCTTCTGTGAATGAATTGAGAATCGAGTAAGAAGAACGGGATTCCTCCGAAATGATCGGCATGCAAGTGTGTCAAGAGTATCATTTCGATTTCATTTGGGTCAACACCAAACCTTTGCATCGCGATGAGCGATGATGCTCCGCAGTCAACGAGGAATCGATTCTTTGGGGTTTTCACTTCCACGCAGGTCTGGAAGCGTCCGCCGCTGCCAAATGCGTCTCCGCATCCAAGGAATCTGATATTCACTCTTTCCACTAGAGATTATTGCTGCGACTTGATAGGCAGTCCTGACACACGCAGTCCTCTGAAACGCTCAGCACGATCGCAAGTTTTTCTTTTGTTACTGCAACGTCCGTGCTCCAGCAACCCGGACCGTTCTCGCACGCAAACAACTCTCCGCATACCTCGCATTCAAATGTCCTAGCCGTCTCGACTCACCGAGTGACCGGAGTTGGCGCAACGGGTCCTCTAGCGCTCTTCCGCCCCAGATAGTAAGCAGCCCCGATAATGGCAACTGCCCCTGCAGCACCTGTCAGGATCCAGAGTTCTGTAGTATTGGTCGGGAAAGTCGGCGACTTTTGAACAGGTGCCGGTTGTATGGTCATGGTTAGCGACGTTGTGTCGGAAAGAGGTCCAGGGTTTGTCCCGGAGTCGATGACGGTTAGAGTAACCGTGAAATTACCAGCCTCAGTGTAGGTATGGATTGAACTCGAGCCATGAGTGCCTGAACCGTCGCCGAATGTCCAGATGAAAAGCAGTTGATCGGAGTCCAGGTCGAGAGACGCGCTCGCGTCGAAGTGAATGGCGACCCCAACCGTAGGCGTTTGCGGGATGAGAGAGAAAACGGCTACTGGGGGACTATTAATTGGGCTCAGTGCTCCTTCTTCGGAGGATCGCGTTTCTAGAGCGATAACGGCCCACCCTGTGTCCAAGGCATTCGATTCTGGATAGGTAGAGCGACCGGAATCGGCGAATCCTCCGTCGTTATCTTGTTGCGAGAGAATGTATACCACACTTGTGATCGCATTGTCCGGCTGGTCATAGGCCTTGAATGCCAGTGAAGACATGGCTGCAGAGTAAACGTGTCCGTTCTCCTCAAAGTTTGAGGCAACAGATTTGCTGAGGAAGTTGAGCGCCTGTGAAATTGTGGGGTTGGCACTTGTGAATCCATCACTCTTCAATGCGAGAAGTGTTAGTGCCGTGATGCTGATCGGGTCGGGTCCGAGCGAGTAGAGTGGATCATATGATATCGTGTTTGTAAGGTTGAAGCTACCATCGGGATTCTGAAGAGAGAGAAGATACAGGGCTGCGAAAGTTCGGTTCTGCAACGGAATAGAGTTCGAGTCGATGAGTCCCAGGAGAGCCATGTCGGTGTCGACGCTGCTTGTGACTGTTTGACCCTGGGTGGTGTCGTAGTACCCTCTGAACCCACCCGTGGATTGCTGAAACTGTAGCAATCCGGCTCCCGCATCAGTTGTATTGATGAGCCCCTGGTTCGAGCTTGATGCAATGCTATACAAGACGGCGCCGGGAACATCAGCCTCGCCATATGCCCCCCAAAACCATGTCGAAGAATTGTTCATTTGCGTTGCGAGATACGAATATGATGCAGCGGCCTCGGCTGAATTCGAGTTGTTTAGCCAGAGCGCATAAGCCGATGCAGCAGTCCAGTGTTCCTGATAGTCGCCGTAAGAGCCGGAGGCGAGTTGATTCGCGGTGAGCCAGTCAAGAGCTGCGTTAAGCCCCGACGATACCAGGGGCAGGGACTGCGTGCCGTCAGATTGTGATTCCATTTGTGGGCTCCGCACGAGGATGGTTGACGACAATGCAAGAATTATGATCGCGAATGAAAGTGGGAGGACTTTCAAAGCGGGCAAAGTTACCCGCTTCTCCTAACGGTTGACATATAAGTATTGGTAACAGAAGACTCGCAAATATTCCTCAGGAACAGGAGTCGGCAGTTCTGGCTCCGGGTACGGGCGAATGATCTGGTATTCCGTATGCCCACGCAAGGGTTTGGCCGTTCCCAACTAGAATCGCGTCAGCTCCAACTGGGGAAACCTCCCAAGCGTTCTGTCTCTGACAGAGAATCCAGATCGTCCAGAAGTATGGAGAATGATTCTTGACGCCGTTGATAGCCGTCACAAAGTGCTCATTTAGAGGCGGTCCGTAGAATTGGGCCTCAATGTTACCTCCTACCAAGGATACTGTTAGATCGTAAAAATTCTCGCTACCCGAAATACTCGTCTGATTGTACCACTTTATGGTTGAGTTTCCGTAATTGATAAGAGTGTTTACGGTCCCACCTTGTGATGCAGCGGGACTGTACAATCTATGCAGGTAATAGTAGGCACCGAGCTGAGCTGATACCATTCCTAAGACGATGAGTCCAAGAGCTAGATAGAAGAGCCGGTGGCTGCTCAATGCTTCTCATTGAGCCTGGTCTTGAACGACCAATCCAGCTCGGTGCGAGGTAGCTATTGCCAATGGAACGACGATGGCAAAGAATACTATGTTGCTCGATTCGTGAAGAATTGCAAAGGGCACCCCTGTGATATTTCCAATTATGAATGCTTGGTACAAGGAATTTGTCTTGAACACCCAAGAGCCAAAGTTTGTCAAAACATCATAGGCAAAGGTTGCCTGGAAACCGATTAGTCCAAAGATTAGGCTCAGCCGTCCATACGGCAAGATGGCAACGTAGACCCTACGAAAGTAAATGCGAATCACTTGGGCATAATTCCCCAAGCTGTATTTCCGAAAGCCACGCCCAGATTGTCTTATCGCAACTGTCTTCATTCCTGATAACTCCTCAGTGTGTATTGATCGTCCTCAG
>VBBG01000109.1 GCA_005882905.1 Candidatus Bathyarchaeota archaeon
CAAAGGAGCCTTGATTATCGTTTCCTTTGCTGTAACATTGTGGTATACCACATCCCTCTTGTCGCTAGATATCTCGATCTTATTCGCATTGTCTCTGGCGGTCGCCGCTTTGATAGGCTTGACGGTTTTTGGGAAGGGGCCGATTCGTCAGTTGTTCGGCGTGACTGCGCTGGGGGCTTTGACGGGGGTTTTCCTAGGATATTCGATTCCTCTGATCACAGGTCTAGTTCTTGTAGGTGCGCTTGTTGTCTACGACATTGTCGCTGTTTTCAGAGGCCCCGTGGGTGTTTTGGCAAAGACGGTTGGGGCGGGGGACCTGCCGGGGGCGATGTACAGTTACGGGGAGTTAACGATCGGAATGGGGGACCTTGTGTTCTATTCTCTCGTGGCGACGATCGCGATGGTCACTTTTGGACTAATATCGTTCTTTGGCGCGGCAGTCGGGATTCTTGCGGGAACCTATCTTGGTTTCAGAGCGCTCTCCAAGTTTGAGATGTTCCCCGGTCTCCCATTTTCGCTGCTGCTTGGCGTGGCTGGGATGTTGCTGTCGGCCTGGCTAGAGCTTCTAGTCTAGGTGTTGCATCTGCTAATGTCTTGAACCGATAATCTGCAAGAGATTCATTCAGCAGCTTCCTCCGGTTGACCAGAATTGTTCTTAGTCCTGCGATATAGCCTCCTTGGATGTCATGTCTTTCTGAGTCTCCAACCATAATTGCTTCCTCTGGACGGATGTTCAGCTGGTATAGGGCATATCGGAATATTCCAGGGTCAGGTTTCCGGATTCCCGATTCGGCCGAGGTGACGACCAAGTTGAAGTATTTGGCGAGTCGTACTTTGTCCAGAATCCCAAGGGCGACTTCATGTGAGGAAACGTTTGAGATTACTCCAAGCTTGACTCTTCGTCTTGACAGTTTTCTAAGAGTGTTGTTGGCATCCTCGAATGCGACGGCGTTGGCGGCCCGTGCTTTGACGATTATGTCGATGCTCTCCTCCACGAGCCGGTCTGTTGGATCTTTCTCCGTTACTCGCTTCAGTAGCTGGCGCATCCATGTTTGGATTGGTATCTCGACGTTATACTCTGATCGAATCGCGTCGTTGGTCTTGTAGCCTTTCATGTACAGTCTGAAGAGTGTCTCTGGCGAGACTAGTTTCGGTAGGATCTTGCTAATTTCTTGTAGCGCGTTTCTCGTGACCATGCTGTCTTCAATGTTCTGGGTGACAAGGGTCTCGCCCAGGTCGAAGAAGATAGCCTTAGTCCGCTTTGCCATCTTGGGCAACCCAACCCGGTCCCGTCGGAGTGCAAGGACTTAGGTCTATTGCCGGCCGAAGGTGGAACTCTGAGGTGCTAGGACTGAATCCGGCTTTTTGGTACTCTCGCGTCGCGAGACCGAACGGATTTTGAGATCTCTATGGTGGTAACTGGTTTGGTAACGGGGACTGGTAACAGCGAGGCTTGTGTGAACGTAGGGTTTCGCCGAGACTAGGGGTGTTGAAGTGTGGACTGCTGTGGGTGCCGGGTCCTAGTTTGCTCCGTAGCGTAGTATGGCTGCTACTTTTCCAAAGGAGTCGCGGAGCATCCGTCCCTCTTCGGTCTCTTCTGATATGACTTCGACTTTGGTCGCGGCTTTTTCCGCGTAGTCGAGGAAACTGTCTATGATGTCCTTGTCCTCGATGACTTCGAGCGTAGTTTTGCCGCAGTTCTTGCATGCCCGGGTTGCGAGTTCGGTTTTGACCGCGTGGATTCCATATCTTGTTCCTCGGACTTCTTCCGTGTTTCCGCAGGTTTTGCATTTGAGTAGGAGTCGGTCTCCTTCGAGCTTTTCCGAGATTAGGAGCATGTCGACTATGCCCTTTTCAAGATATTCCTGGACCTTCTTCTCTCCAAAGGCTGCCTTCCCCGTCTCGTGGCCTAGTTCGTAGAGGAATTTCTGGACCAGCTGTTTCTCATCGTTGTATCGAACTCCTTTCAGTATCTCGTTGCTTTTCTCGACCACCTCTTCGACGCCCGCCTCGCTCGTGTAGCTTGTGTCTATTATCGAGAGGACCTTCTTCTTGAGCATATACTGCAAGTATTCTCCCTCCTCCCAGACATACTTTGTTGGTCCGGGTCCACCGATGATGATCCCCTTCAGGTCAGGGATCTTCGACATTATCTCATTGAAGTGCTCACCGATACGCTTGTAGTATTCGTTGGTGACTTGTTCTCTAATACGTTCGAACCGTCGAGCGGATTGCCCACCTGCCCGGCTCTTGCCCGGTATTCCTGACGTGAACGATTTGATGATCTCTACTCGGCGCCCTTTGAGGGTGGCGACGACCGCTTCCGTTCCATCTATGACCAGTATTCCGTAGGTGTCCTTCTCTGCGACCAGCGCCATTAGGGGCTCCACGTGGAACCGCGCGTCGCATCTGTAGAAGCCAACAGTGATTGGTTCGGGGGGTATGAGCGTGTAGATTTCCATCTTCTCGCTGCCAGCCCCATTCTGGGGGATGGCTCCACAGAAAATGACGAGACCGGTCGGGGGTGGTTCTTTGAAGAGTCTCAGTCGCTGACTCGTTCTCTCGATCGCGTCTTCGACGTTCTGCCTTGTTGTCCGGGATTTTATGTTGCTTGCGGTGCCGAGTTCTTCTCGGAGCTGTCCGAGCACCTCGTGTATCCTCCTATCCGGAGGGACGTAGAGGCTGATGAGTTCTGTGCCTCTTCCCTCCTTCTTGGCGAGCTGCTCGAGGGTTCGTTTGAACTTGAACCTTGAGACGGAGTCGGCGCTTGACATCTAACGTCCTCCGTACGCGGAAAATTTGGTTCTTAGAGCTTGGCTAGAGCGGCCGTTATTCGTTCAGAGACTGTTCTTCTCTGCCTGGGTGGATTTGACTGCATCGATGGACATTTTCGAGCCACTCCTTAGACAAGATATTGGTGCGGATCATATAAAACCCCTTCTTCATAATCACGCGGATGGAGCGAACTCATTGCCAAAGACGGGATGTGGTCGATAGTCGATTTTCCCTTGTCCATTCTAATATACCCAATAAATTCCGTCTCTGTCAGCTGAAAGACAGATGAAGGCGGTCGTCAAACTGGGCGGGGCGCTCTTCAAGCGTGACCCTGATGTTGATGCATTGCGAACCACGGGAAAGATATTGTCTGGCTTTGTTGGCGAGGGGAATCAGCTTGTGGCTGTCGCCGGCGGGGGCCAGAACGCCCGGGTCTATATTGATGCGGCGAGGAAGCTAGGCGCAGACGAATCGACCTGCGACCTTCTGGGGATAAGCGTAACAAGGGCTAGCGCGGAGCTCCTCCGACTGGCATTGGGCAGTGTTGCAGTTCCAAAAATTCCGACGATGCTCTCAGAGTTGACCCATTACGTCAGTTCTGGAAAGGTGGTTGTTCTCGGAGGGCTTCAGCCTGGGCAGTCGACAAACGCCGTCGCTGCCTTGGCTGCGGAGATTACACATTCGGACTTTTTGGTCAACGCTACTGATGTTGAGGGGGTCTATACTGCCGATCCGAAGAAGAATCCTAAGGCTAAGATGCTTAGATCTGTTAGCGTCGATAAGCTGCTGAGCTGGGCTATGGCCGGCGATGTCTACGCGGGGAAGTATGAACTGCTGGATCCTGTTGCTTTGAAGATCATGCAGAGGGCGAGAATCCCGACTAGGTTTGTCTCGTTGGATGATCCGTCCAACATCACTAGTGCTCTTCGTGGTCGGGACATTGGAACCCTTGTATCATACTCCTGAGAGGTACATGGAATGCGACTCTTAGATCTGTTTCAGTCCAAAGCCCAGGTCAAACTTGTCGAGCACCTTCTGCAGAACCGAGACAAGGTGTTCAACCAGGCCGGTCTCGCAAGAGTCATGGACGTCTCCCCGTCAACCGTTGCGCGTATCGCTGAACCACTAGTGAGATGCAAGGTCCTCCTCTTCGAAAGGTATGAGAAGGGCATGAAGATCTTCGCACTCAACAAGGAAGCGCCAGCGGCTCAAAAGCTGATCGAGTTCTACGACAAGATACGCGAACTATAACCCCGCCGAGAAGGATTTCACTATTTTCCGGAGGCTTCCTTACTTGTGCTTCTAAGTCTCTTCTGAACTTGTGGGCTTGCGAGTTCGCGTAGAGCATCGGCCGCGATCCACTTCGCGGATCTAGAGTCCTGCTTCTGAATCGTGTTTGCGGCTCCTATGGAGGCTTTATTGAGAGCCATGTTTCTTTTGCCGATTTGCCTTAGTGCCCAGTTTACCGCCTTCTTGACGAAGTTTCGATCGTCTGAGGATTCCTTGATGATGAGAGGGAGGAATTCCAGAAAAGTTCTATCGGATACTTTCTTGTCGTG
>VBBG01000110.1 GCA_005882905.1 Candidatus Bathyarchaeota archaeon
AGTAACCCCAATGGAATGGATTCTTGAAGATATGTCTCAACTCCTCATAGGCACGGGGGGCTGGGCCTACTTCAAGGTCCCGGGAACGGATAGCCTCGAAGCCTACTCACACGCGTATGACTTTGTCGAACTCAATAGCAGCTACTACGAGCTTCCAGCTAATTCCTCGGCGTCAGACTGGCGAAAGAGGGTCCCACCCGATTTCCGCTTCTCTGTGAGATGCCCAAGGATAATTGTCGATCACTACGGCCTAAAGCTCCTCCCCGGATCCCGTGGGCTTCTGGAGAGACTCGAAGAAGTTTGCAAGACTCTTGAGGCAGAGGTCATGACGGTTCTCATCGGCGCCAGCTCGCCGATTGAAGAGAACGAGCTTCCCGGGAGACTCAGAGAGTTTCTCGGAAAGTTCGATGCGGATGATACGGTCGTGGCCGTTGAATTCAGAGGAGTGAGACCCTCGGAGGAAGTGTTCGACATCATGAAGGAGTCTGGAGCGGTTCATTGTATTGATCCCTCACATGATGAGCCTCGGTACCAAAGTAAGATCCTCTACAGCCGACTTTTTGGGAAGGGACAAGAGAACATCTACGAATTTGACGACCGAGAGTTGAAAGAGATTAGGAAGAAAGCCTCTGAGCCAAAGTTCGAGAAGAGCATCCTTGCCTTCCACGGGGTCCGCATGTACAAGGATGCTGGTCGAGTCAAATCATTCATCGAGAAAGGATACTTTCCCAAGATCACGAGTGGAGTCGGAGTTGACTCAATTAGAGAGGTGTTGAGCGAAGACGCACGATTTCCAACCAACAAGTCTAACCTCTTGAGGGATCAGGGATGGAAGGTCTTTCAAGAGACGGGGGAAGTGAGGAGAATATCCACCGTTCTAGAAAAGCTCCCAGACGGAGAATACAATAGCTTGGATGATCTTCTAACTCAGCTTCAAAGTCAGCAAGGTCTCTTTTCGCCCGAGTGAACGATCTCATCTCTCTACGGGGAGGTTCTTTAGAGCGGACCATTCGTGCCATGATCCAATGTAGTTCTTGACATTCCTGTATCCGAGTGATCGAAGGGCATAGAATGCGGCTGCCGCGCGGGCTCCCCGATGACAGTACGTAACCACAACCTTATCCCTGCTCAATCCCTTCTCTCTGAGAGCATCTGCGATTTCGGACCGCGTCTTGAATCTCTCTCCATCGTAGAGAAAGTTCGTCCACTCAAACCATCGAGCACGAGGGATTCGTCCCCGGCGTTCGTCGCAGTCTCGGCCTTCCTTCCCCGTGAACTCTCCTTCGCTCCGCACGTCCAAGACCAGAGCTGACCGAGGCGAGCGAACCTCGTCCGCGGTCGCGAGAAGTCTTGAGGCAGGTTTGACTTGGAAGATCTTCAGCTCTGGTTCTACGATCCTATTTTGAATAGGGTAGTGGGACTCGCGCCATGCCTTGAATCCCCCCTCAAGGAGGAGTACATTGCCTGCTCCCGCGTATTCGAGCATCCAGCCAACTCTTGCTGCCCGCATTCCGAACCCCGATTCGTAGACAACCATCGTCTCCTTCCCTGTGAGCCCCATGTTTCCCAGCTTCCTAGCAAGATCGTTCTGGAACTTCTGAAGGCCTTTACGGTCGGTACCGGGAACGAAGTAGTGGAAGAGGTCCGCGTGTATAGCTCCAGAAATGTGCGACCTTCGGTAGGCGCCTCTTGATCTAGCGTCCAGGATTGAGAGATTCTTTGAAGAACGGTGATGTTCCAACCAGTCTGGGCTGACTGTTACTTTCAGTTTTTTCGCGTATCCTCGGTTATTCTTGCTGTAGAATCTGGACCTCGCATGACGCCAGCTGCTTGAATCTGTGCGCGTCTTGTTCTGAGCCGACAATCGCTCCATAGTGCATGGGTATGGCGAGCTTAGGCTCCACCATCCTTGCCGCTTGAGCCGCCTCCTCCGCGTTCATCACATATGTTCCGCTCACCGGGAGGAGGGCGACGTCTGGTTTGAGTCCCTTCATTTCGGGAACGGCGTCGGTATCTCCGGCGTGATAGATTCGCAGTCCCTTGATTCCGATTATGAATCCCGCCTTTCCGTCTTCTTTGGGATGGAAGACTTTGCCGGGTTCGCGGAACTTGTTCAGGTTGTAGGCGGGAACGAGGTCGATCGAGATGTCTCCGATCTTCAGCTTGTCGCCGGGCTTTGCAGCCTTGACCTCTTTGACTTTGAGGCTGCCGAGCTCCTTTTTGACCGCGGGGATCGTCACTATGGTCGTATTCTCAGTGACGACCTTCTTAATATCGTCCAATGAGAGGTGGTCAAAGTGTTCGTGAGAGATCAGGAGAATGTCAGCCTTGTCTGGCGTGGATCGGAGTTTGAAGGGATCGATGATTATCGTCTTTCCGTTCTTGATTCGGAACGAGTCGTGACCGAGCCAGCTTATCTTCAGACCATGATAATCAAACATCTGATTCAGCCTACTACGCCTTTTTTTCGATAATTAAGCCTTCGAAGATACAGTACTTTTACCTCAACTGCAAAGTCCAAGAATAGTCATAAATCAATGCTGGAGCCTCTAGGCCATAATGAATCTCCATGACGTGATTATCATAGGCTCCGGGTCCGCCGGCTATACCGGTGCGATCTACTCATGTAGAGCTGGAAGGAAGACCTTGCTCATTGCCGGTTCCATTCCAGGCGGACAATTGATGATCACTTCTGATGTGGAGAACTTTCCCGGCTTCCCTCAAAGCATTCTTGGACCGGAGTTGATGGAAAACTTGCGCAAGCAGGCCGAGAGATTTGGGCCGGAGATAATATACGACGACGTGTCGAAAGTGGATTTCAGTTCGCAGCCTTTCACGGTCACTGCGGGCATGCACAGCTATCAGGGCAGGACTGTGATAATTGCCACAGGTGCGAACGCGAAATGGCTCGAGATTCCTTCTGAAGCGAAGTTCAAGGGAAAAGGAGTGTCGAGCTGCGCGACCTGCGACGGCTTCTTCTTCAAAGACAAAGAAGTCGCGGTCGTAGGCGGCGGAGATACCGCGATGGAAGAGGCGTCGTTTCTGGCGAATATCACCCGGAAGGTCACGATCATCCATCGGAGGGACAAGCTGCGGGCCAGCCAGATCATGCAGGACAAAGTGATGAATAATCCCCGAATCCAGTTTGCTTGGGATTCTCAGGTGCGAGAGATTCTGGGAGATCAAAAGGTCAGCGGAGTACGACTTGAGAATGTGAAGAGTGGAAAAGCGACTACGTTGACAGCTGATGGCGTCTTCGTCGCTATAGGCTATGAGCCTAACACCCAGGTCTTC
>VBBG01000111.1 GCA_005882905.1 Candidatus Bathyarchaeota archaeon
CTATCGTTTCTCAGAACCGAAACAGCATTGTCCAGCCTAGACTCGATCCTCAAGAACTCTCTAAGCCAGGCCAGCTCTCACACCAAGGAAGTCTATAGTCAGAATCCCCTAACAGCCAGCGAGGTTATCGAACTCGCCAATAGCCGAGTCCTCACACTTGCAGCCACGGTAAGACCGGACGGCAGACCCCATCTCTCACCCACAGACCTAGTAGTTGTTAACGGAGTTTTCTATCTCGGGGTCGACATGGCGATGGCGCGTTACCGGAACCTTAGGCAGAATCCTGCTGTAACCGTAATGCTGGCTGACGGTTGGAAGCGTCAAGCAATCCTCGAAGGAAACGCAGAGTTTCTCGACATCAAGAGCGAGACAGCCAAGGAGGTCTTGGAGGCTCAAAAGAAAAAGTACGGCTGGGCAACAGACACGCTGGCAGAGTTCACATTGACCAGAGCGTTCACCTGGAAGGCCAAATAGCCCAGAGTGTTCTTGGAACAAATCGTTCAGAATCAGCCCAGATCACGGATCCAAGCATCCGATT
>VBBG01000112.1 GCA_005882905.1 Candidatus Bathyarchaeota archaeon
AAAAGCAGATGCTCCCAGCGACACGAAACAGGTCTTTGAGAGCGACAGAACGGTTCCAATGATCTCTAACAAGAGCAGAGCCTCGGTCCACCATCGAGACGGCGTGAGGCGTTAAAATACCGGCCAAAGCCTTCTAGATCTCACGGTCATGAACAAGACGGACGAGGAATGGAAGAGGGAGCTTGATCCTCAACAGTACAGGGTGTTGAGGAAGAAGGCTACCGAGCCCGCCTTCACCGGCAAACTACTACACAACAAGGAAAAGGGAGTCTACACATGCGCTGGCTGCGGAACGGAACTCTTCTCCTCAGACTCAAAATACGACAGCGGCAGCGGGTGGCCCAGCTTCTGGACCACGCTGGCAAAGGACAAGATAGTCGAGATACCCGACCGCACCGTGGGAATGGATAGGATCGAGATAGTATGCAAAAACTGTGGAGGCCACCTAGGACATCTCTTCGACGACGGACCCCAGCCCACCGGAATGCGCTACTGCGTAAACTCGCTCTCACTCGGCTTCAAAAAGAAGGACACCAAATAGCCGACCTTTCAGCTCGACTGTCCTAGAATCTGAAAATGCCGTTAACAGCCCGGTCTATTGCCCGCTACTCGACCCAGTCTCGCTGCTCTGGTCAGAGTGGCTCTCTCCAAACACCGCCTCGGACAATCCCGAATAGGTTTCGTTGGACGTGCTGAAGAGAGAACTGTCAGACGGTAACTGCCAAGACGGTTGCGACGTTTCTGGAGCGGCCTCCGGTTTGATCTCTTGTTTTGTCTCAGGTCGCGTATCAGAACCCAACTCCGCAGGCTTCTGCTTCCTTCCAGCTTTGACGTAGACAATTACTATTTTGTAGGTCTCGTTACAGCTCTTGCATCGTCCAACCAGGACAGTCCTTTTCAGCTTCAGAGTATGGTTTTTGCAGACAGGGCAATCGGCAAAACGGCTTCTCGAGACAGCCTCTTCAGTCTTCACAGTCTTCAATGCTGCCCGGTTGCTTTTACTGGAACGCTAAGGAATAGTCGTTCTGTAACCAGCAGATCGACAGAATCGACCTAGAAGGATACTTTCGGCTGGCGGACCTCGTCGTCAAGATGCTTGTACTTCCACAACGCCATCGAGGCAAGCCATGATGCCACGAAAATGCCGATAATCCCATAGCCGATCGTCTCAAAGTCAAGCCCAGCAAGC
>VBBG01000041.1 GCA_005882905.1 Candidatus Bathyarchaeota archaeon
CGGTTCAAGACGTTAGCGGATGCAACACCTAGACTAGAAGCTCTAGCCAGGCCGACAGCAACATCCCGGCCACGCCAAGCAGCAGCGAAAATGGGAGACCGGGAAACATCTCAAACTTGGAGAGCGCTCTGAAGCCAAGATAGGTTCCCGCAAGAATCCCGACTGCCGCGCCAAAGAACGATATGAGTCCAAAAGTGACCATCGCGATCGTCGCCACGA
>VBBG01000042.1:0-1495 GCA_005882905.1 Candidatus Bathyarchaeota archaeon
TGCGAATAAGATCGAGATATCTAGCGACAAGAGGGATGTGGTATACCACAATGTTACAGCAAAGGAAACGATAATCAAGGCTCCTTTGATCATTCGACGGATGAAGCCCATCCTTCCTCTGCGTATCATGAGTAGCATTGCTGTTGCACTAGCTCCGAGAGCGAGGACGAAGATAAGGGCGTCAGGAATGGCGCTCGGAAGGTCGTTACCGGCGAAAGGTGTTACCTGTGCGGCTGGCGCTCCGCTGTTGGCGATTGGATAGCCAAGAATCCCGGTAGCTGCGAGTCCCAATGCGACTGGCAGGAGATGTTTCGGGCGAGGCTTGAATATCCTCTCCTCGCTCTCTGCCATTGGAGACTATAGCTCGACTATGTCGCCAGTCTTCGGAGCAGTTGCATTCAAACCCAGCTCTTTAGACGCCCAATCAGCTAGTTTCTTACAGTTCCCTTCAGCACCATGCACAATGAACACACGCGTCTTCTTGTCCAGATCCGACAGTGTCTGCTCAAGCTCTCGCTTCCCACCGTGCGACGAGAAGTCGAAACGCTCCACCCGAGCGTCGACCGGCCGTGCCCGCCCGTGAATCACGAACTTGTGTCTGTCCAGCAGTATTCTTCCTGGGCTTCCGGGGACCTGGAAGCTTACCATAAAGACGGCGTTCTGCTTCTTCGCTGCAACATTCTCCATGTAGAAGACGGAGGCCCCACCCTTTAGCATCCCAGCTGGAGAAATAATTACGCCGGGAGTCTTGGCAGCTCTCCTTC
Organism: Candidatus Bathyarchaeota archaeon; assembly: GCA_005882905.1. GTDB lineage: Archaea > Thermoproteota > Bathyarchaeia > 40CM-2-53-6 > 40CM-2-53-6 > 40CM-2-53-6. Next base: position 765 of record VBBG01000042.1, read on the forward strand.
GATCATTCCAGCCGTCGACCCAATGGGCCATCTTGCTCGCGCGTTCGAAGACCCTCGCGTCGCGTAGTGCTTCGGGATGCTTCAGCAACAACTCCATCGCGTCGAGCGCCATGCCATCAACAAAGACTGGATGTTCAAAATGGAACGCGGAGAGAATGCTAAGGAGTTCTTGAGATCTCCCCACACCGAACGCAGGGACCAGCACGGTTCCACCGCCTTCAACGACCTCTGTGACCTTCTCCACAAACTCCTTCTCCAATCCCTCTCTAACTGGATGATCCTCCGTCGCGTAGGTGCCCTCCAGGATTATCCCATCGAGGTTCTTGTACTCTGGGTCCGCCCCATCGACGAGCCTAGTGGGCTGACGGTTGAAGTCTCCGGTGTACAACAATCTCTTCCCGTCACTCTGAACAATCGCCTGCGCACTGCCGGGGATGTGTCCAGCGTTAACCAGTGTCACAGAGCCATTCCCAACATCGACTGCTTGTCGATACTGTAGCTCGCGAGTGTGCTTCAGCATTGTCTGGAGATCGATATACTCGTAGGGGGCGTAGTATCCGCTTAGTTTCAGAAAGTCCTTGATGATCAGACTCGTAAGTGTGAATGTCGGCTGAACACCGAACAGCGGGACCCCACCGGCGATGTAGAAGATCGGCGCAGACCCGACATGATCAAGATGCGCGTGAGTAAGCACAATTGCCTCCACCTCCTTGGGTGGGATATGCATTGGA
>VBBG01000042.1:1504-15788 GCA_005882905.1 Candidatus Bathyarchaeota archaeon
ACTTCTTGGCAGGCGCCCATGAATCTGATCTTCATCCTAACACCGAATCAGACGGACACTGAAACATTTGAGGACTCGAAACTCTAACTAACCAATCGGGCTTAGAACACTATAATAAAAGCCCTACAACTGGCTCAAAAACAAGACAGATTTAAGCCACGGAATGGTACGGGTTGCCACAACAAGTGGAATTCTGATGACCGTCCGTCTCCTTGTCGACTCAAAGAACCTGAGAGGCTCCACATTAGTAACCGGATTTCACGGTGTCGGCCAGACCGGATACATAGCCACATCATACATGATACACGCGCTCAAAGCAGAGAGGATAGGCTTCATCGACGTCTCCAACCCACCACCATGGGTCGGAACAGCAGAGGGCGGATTGGTTACACCATTCGAGGTCTACCGGAGAGGAAAGACTGTCCTAGTGAAGCTCGAATTCTCCCCCCACAGATCAGAGGAAGCGGAATTCGCAAAATCGATCTCTGACTGGGCAATTGGACAGAAGTTCAAGGACGCTATACTGATCGGCGGACTGGACTCTGCCTACAAACAGGCTAAGGAAGACTTCTGCGTCGTTCCGACTGGAGCATATCTCGACCGGGCTAAGCTCTTCAAAGCCCCGATACTCGAACCTGGTCTGCTGGTCTACGGACCGCTGGCGATTATGCTCAACGAGTTCGAAATCCACGACTTTCCCGCGGTAGCTGTTCTCCCATACGCGGAACCTGCAAGGGCTGACCCCGCCGCGGCTGCTCTCGCGATCAAGAAAATTTCGAAGGCATACAATTTCAACGTTGAGGTGTCGGACTTGGTGAAGGATGCGAAATTCATAGAGAGAGAGTTTGACCAGAAATCTCGAATGACACGCAAATCCCTCCAGAGAATGTACGCCTAACTGTTCCGAGCCATCTTACGAATAACAGAGTTGATTATGGTTTGAGACTTCAGTTTCTTTCCATCAAGAACAACGATTTTCCGTCTGCCCAGCGTCTTCATCAATTCCGTCGCGACACACCTGCCATACTCGCCGTCGGAGACAAGGAACACGTTACGGGGGAGGAGTGTCCTGATGAGTCTTGCAACGTCCTCTGCCTTCGACTGATAGAGAGAGGGATCTCCTACGTCTCGACCTTCTGTCTGGGCTATCGGAAATGTCTCGTCGAGCTCAATGGGAACCGGCCCCCAAGATAGCGAGTAGAACCAGATAGACATGTTTGAATGATCTTCGAAGAACTTTGCGACCGTTTGGTAGCGAGGGTCTTCATGGAAGGGTCTACGCCACCGACCCGGTAAGACCAACACCGTCTTTCTGCGTTCCTCGAAAGAGCGCGAGACTCTATCTCTGAACCTCTGGGCCTCGGGCCTGTCGTCGCTTGAGGCGCTCAAATGGAATATTCCGTGCGGTTTCACCGTAGGCGTGGAAGCCTCCAAGAGAGTCGAATGACGACGTATCCGATCGAAGCAGTCGAGCAAGGCTGGATGTACTCTCGATCTGGACTCCAGCAACTCCCAGAGCCTCCCTCTTCTGATCGCTTCTCGGATCCTTCGCAGTTCCGAAAAACAGGCCCAGAGGTTATGCTGGATAAGTCGAGCCTCTCGTTCCTTTGGAGCAGCCTCCAGGACCTCGGACGGGCTGATCCCAGTACAAGCCGGACAATTGCAAGCAAACTCGACGATATCGCCGAGAAGCTGGGTGCCCTCTGAGGTGAGGTATCGGCCAGCTCGAGCGTAGAGCGCGTAGGCTGCCGAATCAAACAGGTCACATCCCAACGCCACCAGGAAAGGAAATAGAACCGGGTGGCCTGCCCCAAAGAGATGAAACGGTTTTCCCTTCGGAAGGGTGCGCTTGGCGGCGATGATCATCTCCACCAGAACATCGTAGCGCTGAGACTCCAAAAGTTCAGTGGGGCTTCCCAGAGCGTAGATCGGAAAATCCCTCTTCGACATTTCTGCTGCAGATCTTTCCACTTCCGCTAGGTGAACCCCGCCTTGGACCGGACCCATCCAGAGAATGTCCTTCCTGGTGATCGCCTTCATCGCCTGGTCCGCTCTCCTCACCGTCTCATCGACGGTCCATCGCGCCCGGGCCGGGTCGCTTCGGAAACCCGTCGGAACGTCCAGAATCACCCCAATGTCGCTATTGATCTTCTCCTGGTATCGTACAATTTCGTCTGGTTTTACTCCCACCTCGCCATACTCGAGAATCTGATAAGCGCCAGAATCCGTAGCAACACTCTGGCCGAAACCCAGAGTCTCGTGAACATCCGCAGGTTCAGGATTACGTTCACCTCTCTTCAGAAGATACGCATTGGTCATCAGAGCATCGATTCCAGCCTCCTTGAAGAATTTCGCGTCTAGGGTCTGGTGGTACGGATCCAGAACCGGGAACATGTGCGGAGTGTTGAAAGTTCCGCTCTTGGTCCTGATGGTCCCGACTCGGCCTAAGAGGTCTTTCGAGCGAACCTGAAAACTCATTCTGGGGACTTAGGCTTTGATACCTTTCTCCCGGATGAATTCGTCAAAGACCCGCTGGACCCTTTCGGCCGCTGGTCCCGACCCTTCGATGATCCCCCTTTCGTTGAGGCGTATCCGGTCCATTACTACGATGACACCAGCGTCATCCATGACCCGGACCATTCTCGGAAAGACCCGCTCCAGCCTCTCGCCAAGGCTCTGGAGATCAAAGGGTTTCTCAAAACTGGAGATCTGAAGTATGGTGCTGCCGTTGATGAACAACTTGTGAATCTCGCCGGCCTGTTCACTCTTTGCGTTGGTAAGACAGACGCTTAGACTCTCCGTGTCAACCCCGGTCAGTGTCCCAACAAAGGTCTTTCCCTGGTTGGTCACGACGCTGACGTGTTTCTGGAGAAGGTTGGACAACTCCTCCATGAACTTGCGGCCCGCAGTCGAAGACATCTTTGACTACCGAACGAGCCGGGAAATGCCTGCCGCTATATCACCTTTGGTCCAACCGGCCGCGACGTGCTTTCGCTTCTGAAAGGATCGTCCGGGCCTCGCGAGAGTCGTGGGCAGTCTGAATTACCTTGATATCGGCGAGTGCAATTCTCGCGTTGCAACTGGGACACGTCTTGCCCTTGTATCGAGAATCTGCAATAATGAGGGCGTGGCAACGGGAACACTCACCTACAAGGTAGTGGTCCCTCACAGGATCTTCCTCGAGAGTTCTATCGGATCGTACCGTTGGAGCCAGCTAGCTGCAATTCCGTTCCATCCTTTACGCGCTGATATGAGTCCCATCGCTTCGTGAAGCAGTTGTCCAGGCCGCTTCCGCGTAGCATCAATCTCGTACACTCTCCGAGCCCCAAGGCGCTTCAATGATTCGTACAGAGAAAGGTCAATGAGCTCGGCTTCCACGTTTTCCCAAATCTTCCTCTTCGGCCATCTTCTACCTCGAAGGCGACTGGCGAGAACGACAGGGTCCAACCGCACAACAATGGCAATCATTCCTCGTTTCTTCGGCATGAACTTACCTACCCAGTTTGTTTCGATGACCAGTCCGCCTTCTCCGCGGGCTGCAAAGAAGTCGATGAGGGTCTTGTGCAGACGGCGTTCGTCGATTACGTAGGATTGGCGTAAGCCATCGAATCTGCTATAGAGCCTTTCCTTCTTCACAAGTTCGCCAAGGTTGAGGAACTGGAACCCGGTCTGTTTTGCAAGGAGTCTGGCGAGGACGGTCTTTCCTACACCAGGTGTCCCGGTGACTATGATGGTCTTGGCCAACGTTTGTTCTGGTGCTCCGGCCGGGACTGTCAGCTCTCGGGGGCTTTTGAACCCGGGTCGCCGGATCGAGAGTCCGGCATACTCTCGGCCAGTCTGGAGACCGGTCTATACTACCGGAGCAGGCGGTCCGAGAAAATATCTCTAAGTTAAGTCTTTTCTGGGAACGATCTACTCGGGCGGTGGACCCTGGCCCTTCGGCATCGGCGGTGGCTTGGCCGCAGCGATAACGTCGTCAATCCGGAGGATCATCGAAGCGACTTCGACGGCTGAGCTGATGGCGTGCTCCTTGACCTTGACCGGTTCCAAGACGCCTTCTTTCATCATGTCAGTAATCTCGCCCGTGTAGACGTTGATGCCACTCCAGAGACCTTTAGTCTCGTGGGCGGCCCTCAGCCCAACGAGAATGTCGATCTGGTCCAGGCCAGCGTTATCCGATAGGGTTCGAGGAATAGATTCCATCGCGTCCGCGAAAGCTTCGATCGCAAGCTGTTCTCTTCCACCGATCTTTGTCGCATAGTCACGGATTCTCTTCGCAAGCTCTGTTTCGACCGCTCCGCCTCCGGCGACGATCTTGTTCTTCTTCACAACGTCGATAACTACTGAGAGAGCGTCTTTCAAAGATCTCTCCGCCTCGTCTACCATCCGTTCAAGACCTGCGCGTATCAGTATGCTGACCGACTTTGGATCCTTGGCGTCCTCGACGAAGATCATCTTATCGTCCCCTATCTTTCGTTCCTCAACCAGCCCCGCGCCTCCAAGATCGCTCGCTCTCATGTCTTCCAAGTTGGTGATGATCCTTCCGCCCGTTGCGCGTGAGAGCTTCTCGATATCGGATTTCTTGATTCTCCTCGCGGCTAGGATTCCCTGCTTTGCCATGAAGGATTGAGCTATCTCGTCGATCCCCTTCTGGCAGAGAACCACGCTAGCGCCGGCCTCTGCTATCTTGTCTACCATGTCCTTCATCAGCTTCGTCTCCTCATCCAAGAACGATTGCATCTGTTGCGGATTGCTTATCTTGATCTCTGCACTGAACTCGGTCTTCTCGATCTCGAGCGCGGTGTCGAGGAGCGCAATCCTAGCCTTCTCCATCCGCTTAGGCATTCCAGGATGAACGACCTCCTTGTCTATGATTACGCCGTTGACAAGCTCGGTATCCATGAGGCTCTTTCCTTCCTTCTTCACAAGCTGAATATTATCAATATCAGCGACGAACGAGTCTCCTCGCTTCTCGACGACCCTGTTGACAGCTTCAACAGCTATCTTGGCAAAATGTTCCGTCGCGCCTCCAAGACTCTTCCCGTGCATCGCGGTCATGGCCACCTTCTTGAGCGTCTCAAGGTCCTTCAAATCGACCGGCTTCGAAATCTCATTGAGAATCTCCTTGGCCTTCTCTCCGGCTTTTTTGTAGCCCGCGTTGATTACAGTAGGATGGACTCCCTGGTCGAGCAGCAGCTCCGCCCGCTTGAGAAGTTCGCCCGCGAGCACCACCGAAGTGGTTGTCCCATCGCCCACTTCATCGTCCTGGGTCTTTGCGACCTCGACAAGCATCTTTGCAGCAGGATGCTGCACGTCTAATTCATCTAGGACCGTCGCTCCGTCACTCGTGATAGTCACATCGCCGAGGCTGTCTACCATCATTTTGTCCATTCCGCGTGGACCCAGGGTTGTCTTGACGACCTCGGAGACTATGCGCGCGGCGCTGATGTTTCCCCGCTGCGCATCTTTGCCTCTGTTACGAGATGAACCTTCTTTCAGAATCAGAATAGGTTGATTTGCAAGATAGGACATTCTTCTTCCCGAAAAGCGGTTGCGAGGATACTTCGAATAAAAACCTTACTTTGATAGTTGCGGGGTTTTTTGGCTCATTCCTTCCAGATGCGTTTCACTGCGAGCCTGATATCCTCGGCTCTAACTGTTTTGCGCCCCGCATGGGTCGCCAATTCCAGAGCCTCCTTTCCCACCCGCACCGCTACCTCTTCCACTACCTTTCGCAGTTCTTCCGCCGCATCGTCGCCTATTCTGCCCGCACCGCCCTTTTTTATGAGCCGATGCACCGCGGCGGTCGATATCTCGGTTTCCGCCAACTATGCGACCGGATTCGGTTCGGAAAATCGTATATTTAACCGTTAGTCGACGCGACGAACGCTTCTAACGCCAAATATTTAATAGACGAGCAGCCGGTCCGCCGCTCTTCGGAAGTGCCAGAGTGGGAAAAGTTCGGATAGCCGCCGTGAAGAAGGTGGCCAGAGAGCTGGTTGCACGCTATCCGGAAAAGTTCACGACCAATTATGAGTCTAACAAGAAGGTCATGGCTGATCTAGTGGACGCCAAGACAAAACGACTCAGGAACCGTGTAGTGGGCTACGTCACCCGACTCAAGATAGTCGAGGGCAGAAGAGCCGCAGCGCCAACCGAGATCCCCCAAGAAACGGAGCAGGAATAAGTCTTCCCCACGGTCCGATAGGGCTGTTGGAAGAAGCATCAAGTCCAAGAGGCTTCTCAATAACCACAGGCAAGATTCCAATTCTACTGAAACTAAAGAGAACCGAAGAGCTGAAGCCTCACGAAGAGACAGTCCACGCGGATCTTCAAGGTATAGTCAAAACACTTGGACGGGATCCGGTACTGCGCCATCCTATCATCGCTGACTCAGCTACCGGAGCAGTCTTGGACGGGACTCACAGACTTGCAGCTCTCAAGAAGCTCGAGTGCCTAACCATTCCCGCCGCTCTCATCGACTATCAGAACCCTCTCGTCCAAGTTGACCGATGGTTCAGAATCATCACCGGAGACACTCTCAAGAATTTCATGAAACGTTCTGAACAGCCATCACCTGCCTCTATGTCCCCTTCCGACGCAGAACAAAGCCTTCTAGCCAGGTCCTGCTACGCAACGCTTCGCGACAAGACTGAATGTCTAGGCTTCAAATCGGAAGAGTCCACGCCACTAGCACTCTATCAGCACGCATTCAAGCTAGAGCTGATCGCAAGAAACAACCACATGAAGATAGCCTACACCGATAATGGCGAGATGAACCAAATTTCTGGATCTGATATGCTGATGTCCACGATATGCCTCAAGAAGAGCGAAGTTGTAGAGAGCTGCCAGGCACATAACCTGTTTCCTCCAAAATCGACCCGCCACTTGATCCCTTCACGACCTCTTGGAATCGGAGTTCCCCTGCTCTGGCTGAAGAATCGGAACATAGAAGAGGCGGAAGCAGAATTCGAGAAATACCTCGCCGCGAAGAGGGTTAGACGCTTGCCCGAAGGGTCTATGGTCGGGAGCAGAAGATACATGGAGGAAGTGTTCCTTTTTGAGTGAAACCGGGACGGTCAGCCTCGCCGATTACAAGGTAAAACTCATTGGAGTTTTAGCTTCTGCCGCGGGCAGACGAGAGGTCGGAATCGAGGGTCCACCCGGACTGACGCTGTCGGAACTAATCTCGAGACTCCTTGTTCAAGTGAACAAGAGCCAGTTCGCAGACCTCCTCATCGACTCTGCAACAAACAATCCGTTGCCTAACGTAATCATACTGTTGAATGACCAAGACTGCAATCTGTTCGAAGGATTAAGGACCAAACTTGAGCCTGGAACACTAATCACGATTATACCTGTGGCGCATGGCGGTTAGACCTCGACAATCTCGCACTTTAACCGTCTGATGACATCATCGGCCCGCTCAACCTTCGCCTTATGCGTGTATAGTCTGCTAGGGGTCCTAAGCTTCAACTTGACAACGTCTTTCGATCGCTTGACTCGACATTCCAGGGCAATTTCCGAGAGACTCACAAACTCGTCGATACTTGTTATTTCAGCTGGCATTGCCCCTGGCCCAACAACCCATCAAGAGTCTGCTTCTATAAACTATTCCGCGTATCGTAATGGAGTCTTCGGTAAGACCTCGTGACCCGATCGGATGGCCCAGGAACCTATCCATCAGCTCTAATATCAAGGCTCTCTAATATTTCGGCAGTTTCAACATGATTCGGATTGGCATCGTCGGCAAGACAAACACCGGCAAAACTACATTCTTCAACGCGGCGACCTCAAGCACCGCTGAAGTGTCGACGTACCCCTTCACCACAAAGAAGCCTAACGTCGGAACGGGCCAAGTGCAAACCCTTTGCGTCTGCCGGGAGTTGGATGTCAAGGACAAACCCCGGAATTCGACATGCATAGACGGCTGGCGGTTCATACCCATCGAGGTGATCGACCTCCCTGGACTCATCAAGGGAGCCTTCGCAGGTAGGGGTCTCGGCACGCAATTCCTGAACGTTGTTGCGCAAGCCGACGCACTTCTGCACGTCGTCGATGCGTCCGCGAGCATCGATTCCGAAGGAAAGATAACTCATCCCGGAATGGGAAACCCCATCCTCGATATAGTAGACATAGAGGAGGAGATGATACTCTGGTTCAAAGTAGCGGTCGACAGCGCACTCCAGAGAAACAAGAAACGAACATTCAAGCCTGGATCGCTCAGTAAAGGGATGTCGAAGGAACTGGCAGGGATTGGAGTAAGAGCTGAGCATGCTATCAAGACTCTTGAGCGGACGGGCCTAGCTGAAAAACATCCTAGGGAATGGAAGGACGAAGACTCAAGACGTTTCTCAGAGACGTTACGAACTGTCTCAAAGCCAACTCTGATCGTTGCCAACAAGATGGACCTTGCCTATTCCGAGCGGAATTTCGAAAAAATCCGAGAAGAATGCAAATCCCAACTAGTCATTCCAGTCTGCAGCGAGGCTGAAGTCGCGCTAAACAGGGCCAAGGAGAAGGGCTTTGTTGAATATGTTCCTGGTGAAGAAACGTTCAGAGTCATTGACGAGTCGCACTTGACCAAGGATCAGTCCTGGGCGTTGGCCTATGTCCAGCAGAAGGTCATGACGAAATGGATGCGGACAGGGGTCCAGTTTGCCCTAAATTCAGCCATCTTCAAGCTTCTAGGCATGAACGCAGTATATCCGGTGGAGGACCCTAAGGCTCTTTCCGACAAGAGAGGGAATGTTCTCCCCGACGTCTATCTTACTCCGAAAGGACACGTCGCGAAGGATCTAGCGAGGGAGATCCACTCCGATCTGGCAAAACGGATGCTGCATGCTATTGATGCAAGGAATGGGCTGCGGTTACCTCAGGATTATCAGCTAAGAGATCGTGACATAATCTCAATTGTGACTGCTGCGCGAAAGAAGTAAATCGTCTGTAACTATTCCTATTGGAATAGTTTGACGAAACGTTAATAATGGAAATTCCGCAAGCCCAACACAGAGTTCTGAGAATGCGAGAGACATGGGCGTAAGGGTCAGCGAACTACACCAGGTTCCGTTAGAGGAACAGGACCTCGAAATCGTCGAACGAAAAGGCGTCGGGCACCCTGATCACATCTGCGACGCAATCATGAATGAAGTGTCGGTAGCCCTATCCAAGGAATACCTCAAACGGTACGGACACGTCCAGCACCACAACATCGACAAGGGCCTACTAGCAGCTGGAGAAGTCAAACGACGCTACGGTGGCGGCGAAGTGAAAAGGCCTATGCTGATGGTATTCGGAGACAGGGCTACATACGATGTTGATGGGGATCCTATCCCAGTTGACGAACTGGCGGTTGATACTGCGAAAAAGTGGTTGAGAAAGAATCTGCGCTTCGTCGACCCGGATAGACACGTCAGATACCAGGTTGAGCTGAAGAAGGGATCCGCCGCCCTTACTGACATATTCAAGCGGAAAGGAAAATACTACGGAGCCAATGACACATCGGCTGCCGTCGGATATGCACCCCTGAGCAACACCGAGAAGATCGTGTTGCAGACCGAACGATACATCAACTCTCCGAGCTTCAAGAAAGAGTACCCCGAGACCGGAGAGGACGTCAAGATCATGGCCGCCCGCGAGGGAAAGGAACTCACCCTGACAGTAGCGCTGGCCTTTGTTGACAAGTTCATCGAAAACGAGAATCAGTACTTCAAACGTAAGGCAGAGGTAGAGGAGGACGTCAACCGATTCGTCAGAAACCGCGTCAAGTTCGACCCTGCGAACGTCAACATGAACACGCTTGACAAACGCGGGAGGGGAATGGATGGAATCTATCTCACGGTTCTCGGGACTTCTGCCGACGATGGGGACGGTGGACAGGTGGGACGCGGAAACCGGCCAACGGGCATAATTCCGCTGAACAGACCGACATGCTCCGAAGCCGCTGCCGGCAAGAACCCGGTCAGCCATGTAGGTAAGATCTACAATCTGTTAACCTATGAGATTGCCAATCGTGTCTACGAAAAAGTCTCCGGCGTCAAGGAGGTCTATGTCTGGCTTCTCAGCCAGATCGGCAGACCGATAAACGAGCCCAAAGTCGCGGGCGTTGAACTGATCCTTGACAAGGGAGTCGACTTTGGACCCACCTCAAAGCTAGCGACAGAGATCGTCAGATCCGAGCTGAATAGTATCAACGATTTCACCGACCGGTTAACACAAGGAAAAATACCAGTCTGCTAGCCAAGCTAGCATGAGTTATGATCTAAAGGCAGCAGTTGGCTGGATAACAGCATTAGCTGTCGTCATCAGCATATTCTCCTACGCCCTATCCCTTATTGTCAGCGTTGTCGTGGTGACAACTACTCAACTCGGCTCCCAATTGTTGACCATGAGCGGACAGCTGTACATCGAAGCATTTCTGCTGATCTTCCTTGCACCCGTAGAGGCAAATGTGCTCATTCTGGTCGTCATCCCGCTAATCGTATTTGTTCTCAGCTTTGTCAAAGCCGGAACCGCCAATGGCGGGTTTCGATCTGGTCTTCGCATTCTGACATCGGGGAGGACGCCTCAAATCCTGCCTAACTGGCTAGCGGTAATGCCTCTGGTAGCCTCGTCCCTTCTTGTCATTGTTCTTTTGCTTAGCCTGCTGCAAGCCCTCTTCAGTGTCTCAACCGGCTCGCTCGGCACGACCGACCCCGCAGTATTGTTTCCTAGCCTAGCCTTGGCACCTATCGCGGAAGAGGTCGGGTTCAGAATCAGCGTCTTGGGGCTGGTAGCTGGAGTCTTAGTCGCTGTCAAATTCGGGGACACCATTGCCCATGGAGCGAAGGTCACGAACTTGAGCGAACTTGGGATCTTCTTTTCCGCTTTCATCTCTCCCGGCTATGCAAAGGAGAGAGCTGGGCTCCCCAGCATACGAACTAGTGGCTTGAAGGGCATCTCGATATCGGAATGGATTTTCCTCTTTCTCACTGCGATTGTGTTCGGAGCCTACCACGTTCTTGGAGGAGCGGGGTGGGGACCAGGAAAATTCCTAACTACGGCACTAACGGGATTTGCTTTGGGACTCGTCTACCTAGCGTACGGCGCCTATGCGGATATTCTGCTCCATTGGTTCTTTGACCTGAACTTCTACGCCTTCAGTGTTTATCCGTCGTTCAACGGAGTTTTCGCCATTTTCGGGGATCTCGCCACATTAGGAGCCGTGGCGCTCGGGGTCTGGGGAATAATCGTGGGCATTTACTGGTACGCGAACCGAAAACCTTCACCAATCATTTACCCTACAATCTGACCCTTGAAAGATTCCTCATAGACAGTGCCATACGTTTGATCGTCGTCAAATTCAGCACTGAGATCTAATCTCTATCAATCCGTCGAGGATGGGCCCTGGCTATCGATGGCCAGAGTTTCTCTCAGAGGAGTCTATTACTTATAAACCGCCACTGCAGTATTCAGAAGGAAAAGGAGCTTGTATCACCGCCAAGTCGAATAGAAGCCAAGTTGAGCCACTCGTCGACTCCTGATTCCAAATCGAATTCTCAAAACCAAGCCGATTCTAATTCGGCCTTCTCGCTGCCCAAAATATACGATCCATCCGTTGAAGAGCCTAGATGGCAGGATTTCTGGCGCAGGCACGACTTATACAAGTTCGACAGTGTCGACAGCAGCAAACCCACCTACAGCATTGACACCCCCCCTCCCTACCCTAGTGGAGATTTTCATGTTGGAAACGCTCTCAACTGGAGCTACATCGATTTCGTGGCCCGTTACCAACGGATGAAGGGCTACAATGTGCATTTCCCACAAGGCTGGGACTGCCACGGATTACCAACAGAGGTAAGGGCCGAGCAGACCTTCAAGATCAGGAAGAACGATCTCCCCCCTTCCCAGTTCATCGAGATCTGTCGAAAGCTCTCCGAGGAATACATCCAAAGAATGAAGGAGGCAATCATGAGACTCGGAACATCCTGCGACTGGAAGCTGGAATACAGAACTATGGACCCTGAATACTACAAGTTAACTCAACTCTCATTCGTAATGCTCTACAAGTCTGGTTACATGTACAGGGGGGAGCACCCTGTGAACTGGTGCCCCAGGGACGAGACTGCGATAGCCGAAGCCGAGGTAGTCCACATCGAACGACAGGGGTTGCTATACTATATGAAATTCGGTAATGACGACAACTCACTCGAAATAGCCTCTACGCGACCTGAGCTTCTAGGAGCATGTGTGGCAATTGCCGTGCATCCAGAAGACACCCGCTATTCAAAGCGAGTGGGAACGTCGACCATAGTCCCGGTCTTTGGACAGAAGATTCCGGTCATTGCAGACGAAGAAGTCGATCCCACGTTCGGAACCGGAGCAGTGATGGTGTGCACATTCGGAGACAAAATGGATGTCAAATGGCAGAAGAAACACGGCCTACCTGTAATCAAAGAGATCACGGAAAACGGCCGAATCGACACCTCGGACCCACGCTTCAAGGGACTCAAGATCGAAGAGGCTAGAAGGAAAGTTGTCGAAGAACTAAAGAAAGGGGGAAGAATTCTTCGCGAAGAGCCCGTAAAACAGAACATTGGAACATGCTGGCGCTGCAATACGCCGGTGGAGATCATTTCTCGGCCCCAGTGGTTCATGAAGACCAAGCAGATGACGGACGAAGTAACCGCTTCTGCTGACCAGCTCCGATGGGTCCCTCCATTCTCCAAGAAGCGTCTGATCGACTGGACCCAGTCCTTGGACTGGGATTGGGTTGTATCCAGACAGCGAATCTTTGGCACACCGATACCAGTATGGTACTGTAAAAAGTGCGACGAAACACTAGTCGCGGATGAAAACCATCTCCCATCCGACCCAAGAAGAGACCCTCCTCCTCGAGAAAAGTGCCCCAAGTGCGGGTCTAGCGATTTGAAGGGAGACACCGATGTGTTTGACACTTGGATGGATTCATCGATAAGTGCAGCCGTCCACGCGGGATGGCCCTCCGACAAGGCTCTATTTGTGAAACTATTCCCGGCGGATCTCCAGCCTAACGGGCTCGACATTGTACGAACCTGGGACTACTATCTCCTCGTTCGAAGCCTCGCAATCTTTCACAAAGCACCGTACAAGACGCTTCTGATCAATGGGATGGTCAGAGGAACTGACGGGAGAATGATGCACAAGTCCTATGGAAACTTCGTCGAGACAGGAGAGGTCATCAAGAAATTGGGAGCTGACGCGTTTAGACAATGGGCCGCGTCGGGAGGTGCTACAGGATACGATATACCGTTTGGGTGGAATGAGGCTGAGCATGGGAAGAAATTCCTAACGAAGCTGTGGAATATAGCCAGGTTCATAACTCAAGATTCTACAACAGGGGCAAACGCACCTAAGCTTACCCAACCGTCGACTATAGACCGCTGGCTACTGGGATCACTCCAAGAACTGATCACAACCGTAACCAATGCTTTCGACAACTTTCAGTTCAACACGGCTATCGAAGCTGTCAGAGATTTCACCTGGCACTCCCTCGCAGACGATTATTTGGAAGCGGTGAAGTACAGGCTCCAACCAGACAGCAACCCTACTGATTCAAGAAATGCCCGATTCTGCCTCACGCAATCCTTGCTCGTCATATGCAAACTCCTAGCACCCATCTGTCCCCACATCACAGAAGCCATCTACCAGGAAATGCAAGAAGTGCGAGAACGTAGAAGCATACACTCTGATGGATGGCCAGAACCAGACAAGAGTTTCCAAGACAACGTCCAAATGCAGGAAGGAAAACTGCTCGTTGAAGCGATTGCCACGGCTCGCCGAAAGAAGTCAGAGAAGGGATTAAGCCTCAAGTCTCCTATCAGAAAGGTAATCATAAAGACCCAACCATCTCACCTAGGTATGTTCGAAGCCAATCAGGAACCGATTCTGAGGACGATCAAGGCGGAATCTCTCGCCGTCGAAGAGACTCTCTCGAGCGAAGGAGGAACTACGGGTCTCACCGTCGAAATTGTGCCATAGGTCAAATCTTTAATATGGAACGACAAAACGGCAGGCACGGGACGGGTCTGAACAAAGTCAGGTCGGTATGGGAGTAATTCTGCTTGCAAACCATGTTTGTAACGTTGCTTTATCGTACTGATGGACCAATCGTTCAACTCGGCTCAATCAAGCAGTCGGACAAATAGAAACATGTCAAACGAGGGAAGAGAAGATCGACCCCGCCGGAGCTACGGGAGGAGAGGAGGAACCTATGGCCGGAGCGGGGGAGGAGGATACGGTAGAGGCAGAGGGGGTGGGGGAGGCT
>VBBG01000043.1 GCA_005882905.1 Candidatus Bathyarchaeota archaeon
AAGTGGAAGTAAAAAGCGATGGTGAAGCCACAAAGCTTGCGAACAGAATACAGAGAGAAGGCAAATACTCCCGTTTCCGCCTCTACGATGTCGACATTCCCTCTCCCCAAGTCTACCTCTACCAGAAAGACCTCTTTCCCTTAGCCCTAGTCGAAGCTGATGCGAAGGATGATGAAGTTCAGTGGAATCTGCGAGACTCGAGGGAAACAATTGATTACAAGCTGCCGACTCTCCGAGAAATCCGACTAGAAGTCAAGACAAGGAAAACCAGGAAAATCCGAACCTTTGAGGATGAGCTAGGCTCTCTCCAAATCAAACATGATGATGGTGAGGCTTTCACAATAGACTCTGGCAGCGAAGGAGAGAAGATTCTTGGTCTTGTTGATTGCTTCAGAGAAGCCGATCCTGATATTGTCATTACGGAAGGTGGAGACTCATTCATCTTCCCCTACCTTGCTAGACGCGCCCATGAAAACGGAATGCTCGACAGACTGATTCTCGGCCGCGACCCTTCACCGCTCAGAGTATACGAGGTTCAGGGCCACTCATACTTCTCCTACGGGAAAATCCTCTACCGCGAGACGGCCGCTCGACTTCTCGGCAGACTACACATTGATGGGCATAACGCGTTCATCAGCGCAGACTGTGGACTAGAAGGACTCTTCGAGATATCTCGGACATGCATCATTCCAATTCAGCGCGCTAGTAGGGCCACGATCGGCACCAACATGACAAGCCTACAACTCTACCATGCTTTCAAAAAAGAAGTTCTCATACCATGGAACAAGAACAAGCCTGAAGAATTGAAAGACAGCGAAGAACTTGTCAATGCAGACCGGGGAGGTTTCATCTACGGACCAGCAACAGGAATACACGACCAGGTTGGAGAACTGGATTTCACAAGCCTCTACCCGACACTAATGCGAGACAAGAACCTGAGCGGAGAAACAGTCAACTGCAAATGCTGTCTCACACCACCCTCTCGCGTCCCAGAACTAGACTACAATATCTGCAGCAGACAGATAGGCATCGTTCCACAGTCGCTAGATATTCTTCTAAGAAGACGCAGGAGCTACAAGAAGCAAAAAAGAGAAATAAAAGACGACCAGTTAAGAGAAAAGTTCGATCAACGCCAGTCAGCCCTCAAATGGATACTTGTCTGCTCTTTCGGATATCTAGGATTCAAGAATGCTCGTTTCGGCAAAATAGATGCGCACATTGCAACATGCGCCTTCTCTCGAGTATTCCTCGACCGTGCAGTGGCTTTAGCCCAAGCCCGCGGCTTCAAGCTAGTCCATGGAATTGTCGACTCTATGTGGCTTTCAAGACCTGAAGCTACAGCAGCGGATTATGAGGCGTTATGTGAATTGTTGAACAGAGATCTTCGTATTCCGTTGAGCTTTGAGGGCCAATACAAATGGATAGTCTTCCTCGACTCAAAGACAGACCCGCAAGCGCAAGTCCTCAACAGATACTATGGCATCTTCCAGAACGGGACCTTACGAGTTAGAGGAATAGACCTCCGACGGCACGACACTCCAGAGATAGTCAGAAAATGCCAGAGAGACATGCTGGCTATTCTATCTACTGCCGACAATTCCCAAGAATTCAAAACCCTAGTCCCCCAAGCCCTCGACACTCTCAGAGAATACGCTTCGAAACTGCAAAGCAACAGCGTTCCTCTCGAAGAACTTGTAATAACAAGAAGTTTGAGCAAGAACCCTGGCGAGTATTCTCACAAAGTACTCCAGGCCATCGCAGCACAGCTCCTCAAAAATGAGGGGGGATCAGTTCATGCGGGACAGCAAGTAAGCTACGTCATGACCATCGACAGTTCAAATAGAAAAATGACCACAGCTGCTCCACCAGAACTTGTGGACGATAACACAATTATCAACCTTCAAGGATACGTCGGCCTTCTGATCTCTTCTGCTGCAAACCTACTCTTACCCTTGGGCTACGACAAGAAATCGCTAACGGCAAGCCTCGCCTAGAGACTGACTCGCATCGAGCAATCTTCTAGCTGAAAAACCACTATTTCTTCGAGATTCTAGATCTTCTTCGAACGAGGACAAGAAGCACCGCGATGACCTCTCCCAGTGCTGCCATGATCGCAAGCTCGCGTCCATAAGACAACCCGGAGGGACCCTCTCCCGACGCGGCGGGCTTTGGACTTGGTTCGGCAGTGGGCCGCGGTCCAAGCGAGAGTTGTCCAACATTGAAGTTCTCATCGCTCAAGTTGACCTCCCCCGGGGCCGGACGAACGTTCACAACTATACTGTAGACTCCCGCTGAAAATCCCGTAGTGTTCCAAGATAGGGAGGTGGTGTATCGCGCGAGAGGAGCGAGTAGAAGGTGATTCTGCTCTGCAACCATCGTCACGTTTGCGTGCTCGCGTAAGTCGAAGATTTCTGAAACAGACCCATAATTCGCCACTGTCACGTTGACAACCACTACACTGCCGACCGTCGCGTTCAGAGGAGCAAAGCCTGAAATGATGACAAGGTTATGAATCTCTGGAATAACCAAGACAGAGACGGTGGCCGACTTTTCGATCCCCATTACTTTAGCTACAACCGCCACTTTTGACAATCCTAAAGCTGCTTGAGCACTAGCAACGATTGTCACCAGCGACGAAAACGATGACCTTCCAGAAGAAGGAGCGAAAAGAAACTCTACGCCTGCAGGCACTGATTCCGCAGATAGGGTGATGGGCGGGGAGAGCTCAGAGGTTGTGCTTAGAGAAACACTTAGCGAGCGGCTGGAACCCTGAATTAGCGTCAGGTTACTCTGACTCAATAATATGTTAAAAGTCGGGATGCACTGGGAATTGGGATGGTTGCCGTTGGAAGGATTCGTTTGCAAATCGATTGTACTGTAATCTGAGCCGCCGTTAGGGTTGCACTGATGACGATTGGCGTCGACATTGACTGATGATAGTAAGTATGTGGCCATTTGAGCTTCCAATGTGCTGGCGACCGCCTCGTAATGGACGACTACTGTGAGCGAGAGTATGATGGTGGAAACGGCCAGCAAAACCAGTTCTAGCCGGGGCAAACTAGTCATTCGCGTTACATCTCCATCAATATAGAACATTTCGCTGTTTCTTGTGTTCTATGAATTCTTCGCCACATAGCTGATTCCCGAAGACCCCAAGCGGGAGAGCCCTCCTTCCTCCGGAGATCTGTGGATGAGTCGAGTTGGCACTTGTGCTGGTGAGAGGCGAGCTAGATTATATCTTGTCAATCCAAGCAAAGTGGTGGAAATCTTGACGACTACTGAAACTGGGAGCAACAGTGAGTTAGAGCTGGTTGACTTCCAAGAGCTACAGAAGGGTAGTGCTCGTGAGAGCATGTCAGAATTGGTTCGTGAGTATGGGGTGGTGCATATCACATCCTTGACGCGGGAAGGAGCTCTGAGTGCGAGACCCAGAAACCGCTCTACGAAGCTCTCGCAGCGGGGATGGCACGGGAATTTACTGGCAAGGTCAGGTTCCGGAGACTTCACGTTGACTACAGGGAAGATGATAAGCGAGAATCCTGGGAGAGTAAACGAATCTTTGGCCACGCCGCGTATCCGACATATATGATACACGTAAAGTCTCATTTAGGCCCGCTGGAGATTTATCGATCAGTCTACCCTCAGATGGACGAGTTAGAGAGACAGATCAGAGATACTCTCGAGTTGGCCGAATTCTATAAGAACGAAGCGAAGAAAGCAGCTCGCGAAGGAAAGGCTGTAATCTCGACCACGACCCTTTGAGAATCACTATTTACGGCTAGTCACAAGGCCCCGTTGCATTGGCGCCGACGAAAGAGGCAACAGACTTAGTTGTCATTATTCGGCTCGCCCTCTCTCAAGGGTCCAATTATCTCGACGACATATCCTTCCGGATCTCTAAAACTGGCCATACGGTTTCCCCACGGCCTGTTGGCGGGTTTGTCCTCAAACTTCACCCCTCTTCGTTGCAGTGAATGATAGATCTCATCTACATCATCGACTTCTAGGTGCAACTCTATGGTCTGACGGTCGATTCTGGGACCTTTAGCGAGTCTATGGAAAGCCAGTCTAGAACCTCTTGTGTCGAACATTATGAAGCTGGGATTCTCTTCGACAACAGGTATTCCTAGAATCTCTTTGTAGAGTTTCTTTGTCTCTTCAAACTTGACAGCCCAGAGAGTCACGTAGGGGAGCCTTTCGAGTCGCATACCGGACAAGTAGTCTTGATCGGTTCTTAGAATATTTGGCGACTAACAGTGCAAAGCGCTCAGACAAATTGAGAAGGTTGCTTGACCAATAATAACAGTTGAATTATCATGTAACTAGTTTCTATCGAGAAAGGCGGAGATCTCGTCCGGACTGTATACTACAGCTAAAGGTGGTACGACCGGTCCCTGTGGGTTTTGGGGATGTGAAAGGGCGTTAGAAGGCGGGTCTGACGTGACGGTTTTCGTAGAGAATCTTCCGCTCGTAGATACCCATCACCCAGTACAAGCCGATGACTAGGAACAGTCCCAGGATGAAGATGATGATGTTTGCATTCGCGCCGAGGGCGTTGATAACGGCCTGTCTGGCAGCGTCGGTGAAGAGCGTTATCCAGGTGAGTGAGACGAGCAGTGCCGCGGGGAGGGTCAACCTGAAGACCCTCAACATCATTAATTCTCGTTTTGGACTTGCCAAATCTCAGTCAGAACCGGTGTTAGACGTCCCGGGATTTCATAGCACTTTTGCAAGAATTTGAACTCCTTCCAAGCTCGAATTCGAGAGGCACTGGTGTCTACAGACCATCTCGTCGTGCATGTTCGTTGAAAAAGGACATATTCCGTACTGAAAAAATGGATGGATTGGTGTAACAAATGAGACCTTGAAAGGTCTCTTCCAGCTGCCCCTCCACTACAAGCCTGTTTCATAGAACCTCCCTCTTGGAAACTTACATATTCCTCGACAAAGGCGCGGTTCTTTGTGGCCGCCGTAACGTAGCTTGGTAGCGTACAGGCCTGAAAGGTGGAAAGGAACGCCTTGGCCATTGGAGCCTGGAGGCCGGGTTCAAACCACCCGACAAGGTGTGAACGTCCCGGCGGCGGCCCCACCAACAAGATTTAACCCAACCACCATCGACGCGGCTGAAACGTGGGCCGGTAGTTCAGCCTGGTATACTGCAAGTCAGGCCGAAGAACGTCCGGTTTGCATGCCTGGAGTGTCAAGACACCGGAAGGTCGCGGGTTCAAATCCCGCCCGGTCCACCATAACTGGAGATTGTGACTTGAAAGCGTTTCCGTCAATCCGGATGAATGGCGAGGTCCCGCACGATCATTGCAGTATCGTATTTCTAGCCCGAAAGTCAGGCGTCAAATAACGTCGCGATTTTACGGCTTGATTGCTAGACGAGCTAGGAGATCAGACCATGCTCACTCAGAGGCGGCTGTAATCAGCCCTGATCGCGATTCCAAGCAGGCGTTTTGACCTCACGCAGTTTTCACGCTGACCTGCACGCTGACCTACACGATCTCCAAAACACTCGACCAGCCGATTCTGGGCGAGAAACCTGCATCTAAACCAGGAACGGGTTCAACTGGCGGGACCATACTCCAAAAATCTCAAAACCGTTAATCCCCGCGACGCAGATCTGCCTTCCTGAGTCATGCTACCGAGTTGTTGGATTGACTTCAGTTCATCAGCTCGCCAATGGATCAACTGCGGCGTAGCTCAGCAGAAATCGACAATATCCTGACAAGAAGTTACCTGATCTGTGGTTCTACTCGTTTCGGCTTGACCAAAGGGATGAAGTCGAAATACTAGTGCCCTCCAAGTTCTGGTCTAGCCGATTGGAAAGGTTCCAATGCTTTCGCTGAATCTCGAACTGTTATATCGGCGAGTGGAAAAATCTAGTCTCCATCAGGCTTGCCGGCTCGAATTATCGCCTTGGAAGGAATCGACCAGTCAGGAAAGAGAACACAGACGCGACTACTCGCGGATCGCCTCAAACGGGCAAACACAAGGGTCTCCACAATCGGTTTCCCAATCTATGAATCCCCTTCAGGGCGACAGATACGTAGCTACTTGAAAGGCAGACAGGACTGCGCTCCTCAGGCGTTGCACATGCTGTACTCGCTCAACAGATGGGAGAATAGAGAACTGATCAACAAGCTGGTCCACAGCTCAGACTATCTAATCGCTGACCGGTACACCCCTTCGAACCTGGCTTACGGGCTCTCCAGAGGACTCAGCCTTGGCTGGCTCCAGGGACTAGACAAAGGGCTTCCCACTGCCGACCTCGTCATAGTTCTTGACGTGCCGATTGTCTCCTCATTCGAGCGGAAATCGAAGAATAGAGATGTTCATGAACGCGACAGAGAATTTCTGATCAAGGTAAGACGGACCTACAAATTATTGGCCCAGAAACTAGGGTGGAAGGTAGTGGATGCAGCCGGAACTTCTGGAGAAGTGCATACGGCGATATGGCAGACGATCCTCCAGAGGTTCAACCCCGTAAGGCGAAGATGATAGTTTCTAACTCGAACTGACGCTCTCTAGATCGGCTAGAGGAAACCGCTTGTTAGCCAATTCAATATTCAACCGCTCAAGAATCAGCCTCACCAGCTCGACCGGTTCGACTCTCTTGATACCCTTGAGGTGGTGGACTAGAACCTTCACTCTTCCCGCCTGAAAGACCAGCCGGACCAAGTAGTGGTCTTCATGGAGCTTGTGCATTCGACTATCGTCGATCGTATAGTGGAGATGAAAAGCCAGGTCGAGTGCGCCGAATGCTCCACGATTTTCTATCCGATCAAGAACTCGTTCCTCTTCCTTGGCGTCGAGTACATCAAACGCCTCTCCGTTGCCAATCCCAATCTTGAAACCTATCTTACCACCTGAGTACCCGTCCTTATCAGCCACAGTGAACATCCTAGGTAGAGTAAGTGCCCGCAATGACGAGAGAGCAGACACGAGAGCCTTCTGAAATGAATCAGGACTGAGATCAAAGGAAAACGAAGCTCTTGCATGAAGGATCGTGGGGAATTGGTGAAGCGCGCCCAACCACTCGTCGCCGAACCCATCTCTCATCTTGAAACTACGGCACTACGGGCCTTTACATCGGAGAAGCTATAGAGTTTCTCAGTGATGAACCCCACCCTCAGTAGGAAAATGATATTTGCCTCCCACCGCCGTTCAGACATCAGACTTGCAGCGCAAGAATGCTTCTCAGCTTTGGCGTAAGTGCCCAACCTGTCACAGGGAATTGTTCTCGGAGGATCATTTTTGTGCCATATGCGGTCAATGTCTAGATTGTTGCCAGGGCACCCACGCGGAACACAAGCCTAAGCAAGCAGCCCACTAAAGAAACTTGAGATCATGTGAAGATGGAAATCTTTTAATGACGAGGAACGGAATCTTTCTTGGGCTAGGATGCGTTTAGGACCAGAAGGCCCTTCCAAGAGTCTGGTGACGTGGCTTGCAAAAGGCAAAACGGAAAGAAGAATACGAAGCAAGAATCAAGCAAGCACTTGGCGTCCTAAACGAGGTCTCAAACGATAACACGACCCCCCGAAACATTCGCCGATCCGCCAAGGACGCGATGGACGCCCTCCAGGCCATGTCCAACACAATAGGCGTCCGGGCATCGAACGCGATCTCAATACTAGACGAGATAGGACAAGACCCCAACATGCCCCCCTACACCCGGGTCAAGCTGTGGAACGTGGCAAGTATCCTCGAGGCGGTAAAAGACTGAATATGTACCCCTACAGCCTGCTCGACGGCTAAGTATTTATCGCCAACGCGCCTCATCGTGCGCGGAAGCGCTCTCCTCTTGGACTTGCGACGCCTGCTACCGTACATTGTTGGCATACTCGTCCTGGCGTTCGCGTTGGGTTCTCTACCACGTAGCCAGCCGGGAGGCAGTCTCCTATTCCGATCCTATTGGCTGCTCTACTTGATCTACCTAGGACCGGTCGCGGTTCTCGGGATCATGATCGCTTTAGTCGTTATCGTCGCGCTGAACTGGCGTGATTTTTCCTCCGCGGTCGGATTCCAGATGGCTCGGCAGAGAAAACGCGGGAAGCGCGGGTCTCGTTGGTCGATCCTCATCTCCGGTGTGTTCTGGGCCCTTGCCATCGGGGTTCTCATGTTCAAGAAGGGTAGCGTCTTCAATTCCACTATCTCCAGCAACTCCACAGTGTCCCAGATAATGGGTGCGGACGCCGCTGGTCCAACAGCTCTTCAATTCAGCGGCATCATACCGGCTCTTTCAAATCTCATCGACAATAGCTGGTTCAGTATAGCTTTCCTCAGCCTAGTCGTCGTTGGGAGTGTCGTTCTCGTCCAGAGCATTCGAGTCTTTTTCAAAGAGACAAGAGACATGAACGTACAAGTCGTAGAGGGCAACCGGGCAGAAGGTCTACTCGCGGTACAAGAAGCCATCAGACTTGTTGAAGACCAGTCGATGGATCCTAGGAGCAGGATAATCGCATGCTACCATAACCTCATGAAGACCGCATCCAGGCTCGGCGCTCCATTATCTCCGCACCTAACAGCAAGGGAACTTGAGGGGGCGATACGATTCAAGTTCGAGCTTGAGGGAACGGCGACCAGTGACCTTACACAGCTCTTTGAAGAAGCACGGTACAGCCTTCATGAGATGAGCGATGATGATGCGGAGAAAGCGCATGAATATCTCGATGATATTGCCCGGGAACTCAAGGTCGAGCTCAGCAACTGAGACTTGAAAAAAAGCACGATAGCGCTACTCTTCTGGTCAGCCGTCGCGTACGCCATCCTCTTACTTCTCGTCAGAGGCACATTGCCTCCAGATTCGACACCCACAATCACATTGACCGGAATTCCACTCATAGCAATCGCGGCCGTACTAATGCTCGACCTGATTAGACGATCAACTCGACCAGCTGACACAAGGAAGCGCAATCCGGGCGCCGGATTCAAGGCAAGCCCCGTCCAGCTTATCAGCAGTCAGATCATGGTAGCAGCCGAAGCCAGCAATTCGTATTTTGAGAGCGTGGTCCGATCAAGGCTAAGGGACCTCTTGGTCGAAAAGGCCGCTCTAGAATTGGGATTAGAGAAAGACGAAGTGCGACGAACACTATCTGACCCGGACAAGGGACCTAGACTCCTACAGGACAAAACTCTCTATTCCTTGTTATATGGTCCAGCACCCGAGAAGGGTCCGGCCAGGATGAGGATGATCGATGAAGCTGTAGAATCAATAGATGCGTGGAAGTCTTGAAGCCGGAAGAAGCGGCACGCGTCTGCGAGACGATCATCAACCAGGTCAAGAGGGTGATAGTGGGTAAAGACCTCGTTCTAGAGAAAGTGATGCTTGCATTCCTCGCCAACTCCCACATTCTCTTCGAAGACTACCCAGGATTGGCCAAGACCTTGCTGGCGAGGAGCTTCGCCGCAAGCATGGGCTGCGCATTCTCCCGGATCCAGTTCACCCCCGACCTGCTACCGGCTGACATTACTGGCACGTACATTTACAACGTAAAGGGTGGGGAGTTCGAACTTCGCAGAGGACCGGTGTTCACCAATGTCCTCCTCGCCGACGAGATCAACAGGGCACCTCCCAAGACGCAAGCCGCCCTACTAGAGAGCATGCAAGAACGGCAGATCACGCTGGATGGCAAGACTCACCCACTTCAGGACCCGTTCATCGTAATCGCGACCCAGAACCCGATTGAGTATGAAGGAGTCTATCCCCTTCCGGAAGCCCAACTCGATCGGTTTATTGTGAGATTGCAGCTCGGCTATCCCACACCTCTTGAAGAAGTAGAAATCATGCGGCGCCGAATGCTGCGAGGCAAGGAAGACATCTCCTTAGAAGCCGTGGTCGACTCGGCGACGATTCTCGAAATCCAAAAGACCGTTAAGGGGATACACGTTGATCAGGACATATTGAGATATGTCGCAGATATCGTCCAAGCAACGAGATCACAGCGCCAGATCGAGATAGGCGCTAGCCCAAGAGGATCACTCGCAATCTTCAAGCTGACCAGGGCTAGAGCCGTGTATCATGGAAGAGACTACGTCATCCCCGATGACGTCAAAGAAGTCGTAGCCCCAGCCCTCGTGCACAGACTCATCATGAAGACAGAGTCATGGATCAAAGGGACCAACCCAAACATGATAATT
>VBBG01000113.1 GCA_005882905.1 Candidatus Bathyarchaeota archaeon
AAGAGCTATGAGCTTGCCCTCCGGGGACTGCGAGTCATCAACGACCCTTACAGGCCCAGCGAGTTCGCCGTCACAGGCTTCAGAGAAGTAATCTATCCAAAGATGGAAAAAGCAAGACGAGACTTTGAGCAGCTGATAGGCTCAACTCCTCCACTGCCAGAGATTCCCGTACTCGCATCCTGAACGGCGACAGCCCTGTTCAACGCAACCTGTGACTAACGACATCAACGTTCTAGCTACGAAAGCGTATAGATCATTCCACATGACCGTGGCCGTGACTGTCGGCTGAGGGAGTATCGGTTATATCGCGGTAAGCGGATACTCTTCCCATCTGCTCGGATAGAGCCTTGACAGTGGAAGATCGTCTCCGCAACCCGTTTGACCAAACGATCGCGCGGAGGCCGTACACTCAGGCCGCCTTGTACCGGGCGGCGCTGGCCGACGCCCGCTTCTCCTCTGGTTTCGGAATGTATCCCCCCGTCAAGCCCAGCCGCCTAAGACCCGCCGCCTGGCTGGTCTTCAAGTTCGGCTTCGTAGGGGGACTCGGGCTATTTCTCAACGTGTACATCATGTACATCCTTACTCAGGTCAACGCACTTACTAGTCTACTCACAAGCGTACTCGGAAGCTCCTTCTACATCGTCTACGCGATCATCAGCAGCCAAGGCGCAGTCATGGTCAACTTCCTCCTCAACGAAGGATTGGTTTTCAGGGGTAGGAAGGGCGTGGCCGGCTTTTTGGGACGTTTTGCATTCTTCAATTCAGTCGCGTCCGCCGACCTGCTCGTAAGAATACCTATCCTATGGGGCTTCACAACGTTTCTCGGCGTGCCTGCGCTTCTATCCAACTTCGAGAGCATTCTGTTGACCTTTGCAGGAAGATTCGTGATCAGCGCAAAGAAGATCTGGCCTAAACAGCCTTAGACTTTTGCGGCTCGACACGAGCTCCGGTAATAGGACGATCGTTGAGATCTTGGACTTGACCCTTTGAATCAAATCTGACGAAGAAGCCGTATCGCTTATCACCTTTCAGAGCGATGCAGTCTCGTCCCCGATAATCCCCATCAATCTTGATCTCGTCGATACTCTCCCATCCAGTCCGCGCTATGACTTCCCGAATCATGTTCTTGAACTCGACCGCGCAGATGTCGCAGCAGAAGAACATCCTCTGCCCCTCCACCTCATCCCAGTAGTCGCCCCAAGTAGCCTCGCAGAGCACGCAGCCTTTCTCAGGCACTCTCAAACTGTCTACCCCTCTCGAGTCTGGCCATAAGATAACGGTCGAAGGCGTCGATCGACCTCATGAAGGTGGCCTGGACATCCTCGACAATACTAAATCGGTCTGCATACTTTGCCGCAAGGTCCAACGCTTCTTCGGAGTGTCCAACATCGGCATCGTAGCCTTCTCGCAGGAAAGCCCGAGTCGCGTCCGTGACCTCTCCCGTTTCCAGGATCGTTGGATCGAAATAGTGCATCCTTGCTCCTTCCTTCCTGAGATTACGGTTGGCAATAAGCTCCAGTCCGTGCATCGCCACCATCGCCTCGACCCAGTGATCCTGTTGACAGATATTATCCCAGACTTGGATCGCCTCGACAGTATCAGTCAGTGCTGGCGTTGCTAGAATCTTTGTTCTATCGAGACCCAGGCTCTCGCCCATCCTGAGCAACAGCTCATAGTGGCTGGGCTGTTCAGGGCCTAACCCTCCAAACTCTGTATTGATATTGTCCAGCTCGTACAAGATCACGTCCGTCGCGTCGGTCCGGGCCATTATGAAGGAGCATGATCGGACCCACTGCCGGAGAAAATGCTGATGCTCGACAACGTAACCTAACAAGGTCCCGCGGCTAGGATGTTGGAGAGCCAAGACAAACGGGTGGGGCCGAGAACCGTAGAACTTCTCAACGAATCGTCGCTTGACCCAGTCTTGAAGTCCACCTTCTCCAACTTTGAAGAATTCTGCCAAGAGCATCGAGAGGCTCTTCGCATCGGTCTTTGTCTTCGTGATGTTCCGGTTAAGCCACATCACGTGAACACCGTCGCTCGCAAGCGCTTGAGCATAGAAGTGTTCACCTAGCCGGGTAGTGTCGCCGGGCTTGAAACTGGCGCCGCAGCAGGGACACTTGGTCAGGTCCTAGATCACGACCGTTTATACCGGAAAGTCTTCGGGCATTCGGCTCCGGAGCTTTCTATACTCGTCCTCCGCGAGATTCTTTTCGCGAATTCTGGCCAGAGTACTTTTGACTTCTTCAGGCTCTAATCCTCGCGCGTTGCCCACCATCTCTACCGTCTCCTCAAAGTTTGCATGGCATGCCGCGTAGCAGTTGCCCATCCCGGTCAGCAGCTCCCGCTCTTTCGGGGTCAAGGGCTAGTATCTTCGAACGAAACTTTCGACAGGGTGGGAAAAGTCGAGTTGTGGTGATAGTTCAAGGTGGAAGAGCTCTCCGGGAGGAGTCTTCTCGAAGGCGGCGTCCTGTTTCTGTACGAGCTCGTTTATCAGCATGACCCGTTTCCTGACAAACTCGCTCTCCTCGGCGGCGGGGAGGGGACCGAAGACTCTAGGGGCGGCGAGGCTTACCGCGCCGTACATTGACCATGCCACGTCTCGGATCTCCCACTGGGCGTCCGGGGCGCATCGGAGGTTGAAGAAGTGGATCAGCTGCCGGGGACTCATACTCATGACAATGTTTGTCGTGGCCGCGTTCGGTCGGAGATACCTGCTGTCCTCGGCCTTGATTCCCGCAGCCACGAGGCCCTCCTCGGCCTGACGTGTCAGGTCCATGACATCGGCGAAACTCAGCTCCATCCTCTCACCATGAATCTCGACCGGGACCTTGAGATCCTCAGGGATTCCTGATGGTTT
>VBBG01000114.1 GCA_005882905.1 Candidatus Bathyarchaeota archaeon
CTGCCTGTAGGATTTTTCGGTAGGACCTGTTTCCAGTCTGAAGCTCGACCGTGACTATCGGTATGTGGAGTAGGCTGACTTCTGGGACGGAAACGTCGTCTGGATGAGCATTTGAGCCTTGCAATAGAACCTCGGCAACCCGAGCCTTCACAGTTTCTTCGGTAGCGGTTGCTGGTGCAACGGTGACGCTGTTCTTCATCTCAAGTTCGGGAGGAAGCTGGGGCATGGAGCCGGTCGAGGGCTCGATCTCCAAACATTCAAGGAACAGCCCGGACCCCGGCAGGTTCTTCAACTGGCCCTCGAACAGGCCAGCGTCGCACTCGCGACCATCGACCCCGTCAAAGACTATCACGCCCCTGGCAACCTTCTTCTTGCTCTGTGCTAGAACAAAATCTGCGAAGTAGTAAGGGCGAAACTCCAGCTTGGGCATGGAGACAAGTCGAAGAATGCTACCGTTTTCTAGGCCGTGAGCAAGAATCTGCGATGCTACCGCCCGCGAGACGGGAAGTGTCCCTGGAACCTTGTGGCGCTCGGGAGGCTTGATCTTCTCGACTCTCTCCTTGAGCTTGGCAAGGTCCCATAGCTCGACTCCGAATTTTCTGGCCATGAACTCAGCGTCGCCAGTGAAGCCTTTGGGTGATACGTAGATCCCGTCGGGCAGACCAGCGCTCCTCAATCGGTGAGCGAACCCTTCGACCTCGCGGCCGTTCACTTGCCGGTCGCCCTCCCAGCATTCAAAGGCCACCTTCTGGGTCTTGTCGCCCTTCCTCCGCGAGGCTATTACGTCGACAAAGTGCGATTCGGACTCTCCAGCTTGGACATTCTTTTCGACCTCGAATCCTTCAACCCGACAAACATCACAGACCATATCGACTACAAGATTACTAGAGTCTCGACCGGTCTGAGCGGCCATAGCGATCTGCACGGCCTCAAAATCGAGTAGACTAACGACCGCGAATAAAGCTGGTGTAACCAGCCGACTGGCACATCGATAAGAGTACGAACGGGACCAGCGCAAAGATCCGGAGCAGAAATCGCATCCGCATTGAGTGGCGAAAGCAATTAGAAGCGGATACAAAACAGTATCCGTCGGGACCCTTGACTCAAACTGAGACTTGGCAAGAAGGAACGCGAAAGTCCATCAGAGAAATTCTGAAAGATCCGATAGTATCGAGGCTGCTAACTCGTAGCACTCTTACTCGCGTCCAGTTCGAAACACTCTTGATCGACCAGCTCGGACACGATATGGCGAACAAGAGGCTAACACGGAACGAAATGGCACGGATTATGCGAAACCAGAGGGGAATCAGCCGAGGAGCACTCAACAGGACACTAAGACAAGCGAGAGAGAACATTTCGGAGGCTATTCACACTATTCTTCTACTCGGATACGGAGGATTATTTGACAGTCCAAGCCTGGCCCCGTTCATCGAGGCCTCTGAACAGCTGAAGAGCCAGACAGCTCAGTTGCGAGAGTCCGCCGGACAGGCTGAGTTCTACCGCGCAAGTGTAGAAGGCCTATTGGGCAACCTTGAAGAAGCATTCCAGGCACTGTACGGCAAAACTCGTGATACGTGACGTCACACGCCAACTCGAATATCACATCACGTCGCGTCACATGAGTCAGACAAGGTAGCACATCTCAGTGAGGTGTGATTATCCCGTCGGACTTTACATCACGGACTTGACATCAAGTCGCAACAGAGCTGTCACGAAAGAATCACGAGTGATGCTCAGCGTCGCCCTCTGGACGCCTCGCCTCAGTTAGTCTTAAATGCGAAACGCCTTACACGTGATATCACGACACCAGCAGCGTGATATCACACATTGTTTGGATTTCTATCGATGAGCAAGAAGCGGAGGGAGGAAGATGCGGAAAATCGCGATGTTGCGCAACTGTTCTTTGATTCGTTCTCGAAACGAGTCGGAGCAGTCGAGGATAGCTTGCGGAACGTGGCATCAGGGTTTGAGAGGTTGAAACTGTCGGTTGAAAGGGGGCAGATCTCGGACCTCGTACTTCTGGAGCGAGTTCAAAAGGCTGAACAGCTCATCAAAGCGTCTCTCGAGTCGATAAAGGTGGCTGTGGAAAGGAGCTACCCGGCTAGCGAAGGAGTCGCAGCTACAAGAGAGGCGGAAAGGCGCAGTTTCTCGACGGAAAACCAGGTCGAGACGACTGGCCAGAGTGACGCGGTTATCGTTTCGCGAATTTTGTCTCCTACTGGAGAGATCGGGTCCCTACCATCCATTACGACACCTACCGAACTGCAGGTTCTGACGCTCCTCGCAAATGAGGGGCCAAAGTCGGCTCCAGAGATCGGTCGTGCGGTGGCCCGGTCCAGGGAACACACTGCTCGTCTGATGAAGAAGCTGTACGAGGAAGGCTACATCCGGAGGGACCAGACCAGAATCCCTTTCAGATATTCGCTGGTGGACAAGGTCAAGGGCAGTTTCAAGAAGCCCGATGTCAGGGACGAAGGGAAAGAACAGATTTCGATTCCTCAGACTTGACCCTGTAACTGACTGTACGACCGAGTTCCACCCTGTCAAGTATTCCCCTATCGGTGAGCCTTCCTAGGTATGTGGAGACAGTGCTGAGCGGGATCTTCTCAGAGAATGATGTCTCGAATGCTTTCTTGGCGTCTGAGGCGCTGAAGTTCCTGTCCTTTAGTCCGGAGATTATCGCGCTTGCGAGTCTGTCGAACTTGTGAGGCGATACACTAAGTGCGGAAGCTGTCGCTCGGGGAGTTCCAGCCATGATCTCTACGAGATCTAGAAGCTTCCCGACCTTCTCCCGGGTGATATGGCCATCGATGGTGATGGCATGCCTCACCCCCTCATCGTCGTAGAATTCGAGTTTGAATCGGCGAGGCTTCACGATGGGATCCTCCAGAACAGGAGATTCACAATTCACCTTTCACGTGTAGAAAAGAGCTTCTCTTCTCCGTGGGAGGGCTTGTGGTGAACTGTCTCGGGAAGTTATGTATGGGTTTCCAGTTGTTCCAGTGGAAACAGGGGGGTTACCGGGCTTGTTCACCGGTAGTGAAACCGGATTCGGGAGATTTCTAAGAGGACGGAGGATTGGCCGCTCCGGCTCCCGAATCAGGAGGCTTGGAGAGGGTTGGTGCAGAGGAGGGGGGAGGCGACGAGCGGGCGAGCAGCTCTTTTTCCCTTTGTCTCTGACTCCGTCGACGGATGAGTCTGTATGTCTCGACGATCGGCGTCAGGAGTAGCGGGACTAGGAGGAGGTACGAGTAGGGCTGGAAGTCGCCGAAGGTCCGGGTGAACTGTATCCAGGGGCCGCTGAGGGAGTCGATCTGCGCTGGGTCCGTGTTGATCGTGTAGAATATCGTGGTTCCGTTAGGAGCTGCCCAGTCGAAGGTAACCGTTGAAGGCGATAGAACGTAGATTCCGCTACTGTCCGTGGTTACCGTGTAGCTCATTGTCTGACGGGTGCCGGGCGGGAATATCAATGCCTGCGCGGTCTGAGTGCCAGAGGGCGATATCTGTAGAGTCTGCAAGTATGGGGGTGATGCCTCTGGGTCCGATGCGGTCAGGTTGTTGACTGTGACGTTGTCCAAGTTTTGGATTGTCACGACAACGACATGGATTCTTCCCACGGGTCCCGTGGTGGGAGTAATC
>VBBG01000116.1 GCA_005882905.1 Candidatus Bathyarchaeota archaeon
TCTGCAGCCCCGCGGCCATGTTGGACACGAAGCTTATCGACGCGTAACACATCTCCAACTCGCGGGCCAGGAACGCTTCTGGGGCACCAGTCATGCCGACTATCTGGCAGCCCAGGGTCCGGAGCATCTTGATCTCAGCAGGCGTTTCATAACGCGGACCCTCCGTACACGCCATCACTACCTCTTTCGGCGGTCCTCTGCCAGCCGAGGCAGTTGAACTCGTGAGAACTTCTCGTTCTCTGGGGCAGTATGGCTGGGAGACGTCAACGTGAGTCACCGGTGACCCGTCGTAGAAGGTGCCGGGCCTAGACTTTGTCATGTCGACGAGGTCAGATGGGATCACTATTTCCCCGGGGGTTAGTTTTTGGTCTATCGCACCGACAGCGTTTGTTGCAATGATCCGTTCGACTCCAAGAGTCTTGAGTCCCCATATGTTTGCTCGATAGTTTACTCGGTGGGGAGGATGTGAGTGGGCTTCGCCGTGGCGTGGCAAGAAGACCGCGGGTCTGCCATCAATCTCACCGATTGTAAGACTAGGTGTCGGACCATATGGTGTTCCGAGAATCTTCTGTTCGCCTTTGAGGATCGATTTGACTCCTGAGCCGCCGATGATTGCAATGGGACGCTTCACTCCTCTTCTCCCTCGTAGAGTGCTCCGAGTTCGTACAGCGTCAGCTTCTCGCCCTTGCTCAGCTTCCTCTGCGCCGCACCCTTCAAAGCCTCCTTTAGAGCTTCCTCCTTCTCCCGCCGTATCCTCTTCTCATCATCCGTCAGCTCATTCCTAAGCTCGACAAAATGCTGATTGATCTCAGCCACCTTCGCGCGCATATCATCGAGGCTCTTCTGCTGCTCATCGCGTTTGGCCCTTAGGTTCTGGAAGGCTCCGGACAACTGGACAACGTCCTCGTGGTGTTTCTGACTCTCAGCAGCCAACTCCTGAATCCTGGCATGGACCTGGTCAGCCTCCTCACGCTGTTTCGTGATCTCTTCTCTCAGCTTGAGGACCTTGTGGTAGCCTGAGACTCGAATCTCCAAACCCCGGATCTTCGTCATTAATCGCTTCTCCTCGTCCTTCTCGAGGGGCGAGGTCTGGACGTGCCACTCCAGTGATGCTAGTTCTTTCTCCGCGATCGAGGCGTGGGGTCGATCGCTCATTTTTTTGAGAAGTTCTCGGAGTGCTGCCAGCTTTTCCTTGGACGTGTCTCGTAAGCGTTCTCTGGTCTGTTTGAGCGCTCGGACAGTATCATTCAGCCCGTCACGGGTCTTGCGTAGCTGTTGTAGCTCTTCGCGGACTTTTGCGAGTTTGGTCCGGGTCTCATTGAGCTTGTCTAGACTCTTCCGCAGATCCATTCGCAGTTTCTGTCGTTGATCGTCGAGCTCGTCGATCTTGCTCACAGACTGGACCCCCGTTACAACCAAGTGACTTGGAACGAGAAGAAAGGTAGATTGACCGCCATATAGGCATTGAAAGAGAAAACGAAGGTTCCAGGCTCGTCAGCAATAGAGAAGATCGGGGACCGTCTCAGTCTCATCGGGACCATCCACGTGGACCCGAAGAGCGCCAGTTTTGTCCGGGAGACTATCATCCATCTACGACCCGAGGTTGTCGCACTCGAGCTTGACGAAGGACGGCTGGCCGCTCTGGAAAGTCCTGGAAGAGCAACCGGGCGCGGTGGAGGAGGCTCGTTTCTCGCAATGATGTTGCTGGAACGCTTCGCGGGTGAGATGACAGGTTCGCCACCAGGCTCAGAGATGTTACGAGCAGTCGAGGCCGCGAGAGCCGTTGGGGCTCGGGTTGAATTTGTTGACCTGCCCATCGGACAGACCATTGGGTCCCTGAGAAAGCTTCCTTTGAAGGAGAAGGTGAGGCTCGGAGTCGATTTGCTGGTTAGCGTTGCTCTTTTGCCGTTCGGCGGATTCAACCTGTCGAAGCTTACCGAGAACCTGGAAGAGCAGTTGAGGTTGTTCCGGCTTCGTTATCCAGAGCTGAGCAGGCTTCTATTGGATGTCAGAGAGGAGTACATGGTCGCGAGGATTCGCGATATCCTGTATTTCACCACAGGACAAGTTATCGTGGTGGTTGGATACGGACACATGAAATCATTGGCAAGGGGATTAAACTCGGTAATGACAAAGCCTGCCTTTTCGAGCAGCATCACGTGGAACTTGTACACGGGACAGTAGTGCGGGAGAAAAGCACATCGAGAG
>VBBG01000115.1 GCA_005882905.1 Candidatus Bathyarchaeota archaeon
CCCTCGCCCCCGGTCGAGAATTCTCTCGATACGGTTACGAGGTCCGAGTCTACTGGGATCTTGCGATCGCTGTTGTCGAACTGGACCGCTACATGGGCCGATCTTGCGGTCTCTGCTCCCGACTTGTGGATGAGAGCTGAGAGGCTTCCGCCCCTGAGCTCTCTAGCGCTCAGTTCTCCTAGAGAGAATTTTAGCGCGTCGAGAATGTTGGATTTTCCCGCGCCGTTCGGTCCTGTGATTACCGTGAATCCCGAGTCAAGGGGAATCGAGACCTTCTTGTTGAAGGTCTTGAAGCCTCGGATGTCGATTCTCTTGATATAGACCAAAGGCCCGGGCCCTGGAATCGTTCGCTGTCTAGTTAGATAAGTCCGTCCGTCATCATCGAAGCCTCAGAACATATCCGACTCAGCGGCCGAATCGTCGATGGCGCATCTGATAGAGGCG
>VBBG01000044.1 GCA_005882905.1 Candidatus Bathyarchaeota archaeon
TGACCTCCTTGTCCCATCCGCCGAACAGCTCAGCTTGGCAGAGCGGTTTCTCGTAGACGAGTACAAGGTTCTCCCCCAAGGACTCACACACTGCGACAGGCTGCTTGGAAAATTTAGTTGTTTTCTTCCCGGATACAAACACGATTTTGAACTGTATCCAACCATCAGCCAGCTTGGAGAATTTCATCTGGATCCTGCCGAGGTGCTTCGCCACAGGAGGAAGGTAGTGGTCGAGGGCCGAGAGGTCTGGATGACATCGGACTCTGATAGAGTTCTAATCAGGGTGATTCATGCCATGTTTCGCCACAACTTCCTAAAACTCTCTGACATACTGGATTTCTTGAAACTGATTGAAACTGCCAACAGGGACGAGGTCATGGAAAAGATCGATAGCGCCCGCATCGGTGACGCGTTCATATTCTACCTCGCTTCAATAGAACGGTTCCTGAAGACTTGCCAAGTAGAAGACTCTCGTTTTCTAGATATTCAGAAGGCGGCTCAGGCGAGATTTGGAAGAGACCGACTCTCCGCCCTGAGACGGGATCGGCTCGTGCTCCCATACAGGATTCCAACGGTGGCGATCATGATGCTCTTCCTGCTCAAAGCGGGGCGAGAGGCTGCTCGCGCAAGATGGAGAAGCTCACTGTCTTGCTTGGTTGCTCCATCTCTCATGATTCTTGACTTTATGAGCGCAGCAGTTAGAGCTGGGGGCAGGGGCGGAGTCTGGTGAAGACTATCTTCGAGGTGCCTATCAGGCCCCAAATGTTTACTCAAGATACAAGCCCATATATCTACCGGACAAAACAGAACACTCTACTGACACGATTTCTGCTAACTCGTCTGCGAAACATCTTCAGCATCAGTTGGGCGAAGGTGCCTTATCTGACGGGAAGAGTCTTCCGAGCTGAACCTTCAGCGGCTCGAACTCCGATCGACGGGGCCGCATGAAGATGGACGCTCTCGTCATAGGGATCGATTCAGCCTCACCATATCTGATTCAGAAGTGGATCGACAAGCTTCCGAATATCCGGTCATTCTACGAGGTTGGCTCGCACGGGATCCTAAAATCTATAGTTCCTCCAGAGAGCGTTCCCGCATGGCAGTGCTTCGCAACAGGTATGAACCCGGCCAAGATCGGCGTCTATGGCTTTCTCTACATAGGACGTGACAGGAAGCTCAAGAGTGGCAGGACCACGCCCGAGCTAGGATGTTTCTGGGACATCTGCTCGAAGCAGGGAATGAAAGTGGGCATCTTCAATTTTCCCGGAACCTATCCGCCGTATCCTATAAACGGATTCATGGTGTCAGGCTTCCCCGTTCCCCACGGCAAAACCTGGACCTACCCAGAGGCCCTGATGAAGAGGATAGACTCGGCGGTTGGTGGTTATGAGATCGACGTCCCGCTATCCAAACCATCCGATATGAAGGGCGGCGAGGAGGCGCATCTCGACCAAGTCCAGAGGCTGCATGACAAGTGTCTCCAGACTGCAAAGCTACTGATAGAATGGTACGATCCTGACATCTTCGCCATGACCTTTCAGGGATTAGACCTCGTCCAGCATGACCTCTGGCAGTATATGGATCGTCCAGACTCGCCCTATAGTAATGCTCTTCGAGACTGGTACATCAACATCGACAACGCAGTAGGAGAACTCAGAAAGCTGGTGGGACCCGAAACGAATGTTCTCCTCCTCTCCGACCACGGATCCACTCCTTGCTCTTCCGCGCTCTACGTCAACCGGCTCCTAGAGTTGAAGGGACTCTTGACGCTTACGGGTCCTGTGAAACAGAAGGGCGAAGTGTACACGAGGCTGAGAAAATGGGTCCTCAAGAAATTCTCTCCTCGGACTCTAGCCACGCTCTACAAGCTGACTCCGGAATTCATCAGCCACAAACTCACCTATGCAGCAGCCATAGAACGAACGCTCCAAGGACTCATCGACAATATCGATTGGAACAAGACCTTGGCTTTCTCAACCGGAGGCCATCAGGCTCACGTTTACTTGAATTACGACTTGATGGAAGAACAGAGAGAAAATGACGCCGCCAAAGCTTCAAAGAAACTGGTAAGCAAGCTCTGTGAAATGATGAGCGACTTAACTGATCCCAGGACTGGACAGAAGGTGAGTCCAGTATTCCATTTCAAGGACCAAACGTTCAAGGGCCCCTACCAATATGATGCGCCTGATCTCTGTGTCGAGCTCTACTCTGGGAAAGAGAAGATCCAGATCAACCCAAGGCTGGGCACGAAGGAGCTGTGGAACCTTGACCCACACTTCTCTTCTATTCATTCTCGTGACGGGTTCTGGGCGGCGATGGGACCAAGAATCAAGCGTGGCGTCAACCTAGACGCCAAACTCTTAGACATGAGCCCAACCCTTCTCAAAATATTGCGAGTTGACTCGACTAATGACTTCGATGGCCAAGTCTTAGATGGCGTAATCGCCTCCTGATTACTTTTCAGCGTGGCGGGAGCCGTTAACCGTATACTCCGCCAAAGATCGAGCATTTAGTTCCAACTGGATTGGAGGTGCTACTCCTCAGATTTTGTGGGATGGGTCGTAATATCGAGCGCTTGGATCCTTGCGCCTACTTGCTGAGGATGCTTCTGGTCTGGCTTGCGGGTGCGTTGCGGAAGGAGGATTCTATGTCCGCTGCTATGCGTTTCCATACTGCTTGGAATGATTCAGATGTGCTGATCCTTTTTAGCCCGAAATGGTCTGCGAGCCAGTTGTAGAGCCGCTTCTCGTTCCGGATGAACTCTTCCGTATGCTCCGGACGAGCAGCCAGAATTCTGCTGTCCTCGGCTTCAAGGACGAACGAGATGTCCGGGCGGGGGAGGATCCATATCAGCAGATGCTCTAGGGGAACCCTTTGATGGTTACCCCAGAATCCCACGATGAGGTCATAGATGTAGCGATCCGTTACAACGCTGTAGCCTAGCAGACGCCTGAGACCTATTCCGCCGATTAGGATTGGACAGTAGATCAAGAGAAAGTATAGGGACCATAGAATTCTCACCGGAGTCGTTCTCTCAAGATAGTTCACATCGACGCGCAAGATCCTTGCTGCCCTTCTCACTATGAATCCGAAGGGATCGAGGAGATCCTGATGGCGTAGATAGGAGAATTTCCGTCCTGAGCCATTTAGCAGGTAGTAGACCCTTCCTGCATTTGTCGACTTGCCCGTGCCGTGGGTCCCGCTGAGCGTGACCAACAGCGTCCTCATTCACAAGCCTCCGTTAGGGGAGAATCGATTCATCAGTGCGTCGA
Organism: Candidatus Bathyarchaeota archaeon; assembly: GCA_005882905.1. Lineage (GTDB taxonomy): Archaea > Thermoproteota > Bathyarchaeia > 40CM-2-53-6 > 40CM-2-53-6 > 40CM-2-53-6. The sequence continues at coordinate 3,273 of VBBG01000044.1, forward strand.
TCAAATGTTCTAGAAGGAGTAGAGAATCAACGGAGTATATCAGATAACCCAATCTTCCGGTGGAGGCCGTAGCGATTCTTGACCTGACGCCGCCGTCGGACCGCCCGCAGTATAGGAGAGGATGCGAAAAGTTGGATCCGATCACGCATGCCTTGCGAAGAATTGTGGGAGCCTCATGGAGTAGGCGAGAGACATGATCCTCCTCGCCTCCATTCAGAGGAGAGCGGGAACTCGCGCGCGTGCTCATTTCCAACGATGATCCCGAGGACTGTCTCGAGAACTCTTTGTCCCGCCGGCTATTTATTCAATTCTCGAGTCAAAACCCGAGCCGATCGTCGTGTATCCAAGCATATCTCTGGACATGTTTTTATTGAAGAATATCACTGATCACCACGAAGGTTAAGAGCAGAGGTTTACTAGATTCTCGCGCTGTGACGGGGAATGACTCTGGGATTCGATGGAAAAACATCTGAGCGACCGCTCGCCCTAGCGCTAGTCCGGGCTCCCAGTAAATCCCACAACTAGTTCTCGAAATCAGAGCGAGTCTTGAAAAATGAACCCACTTCGCATATCGGTCATTGGCGGCGGTTACTGGGGCAAGAAGGTAGTGCGGGAGATTCTCGACATTGGCAGAACAACTAGAGAGGTTGAACTCAAGTCTCTGGTCGACACTTCCCCAGCAAGCCTCGCAGCCTGTCGCGAGGAGTTTGGCGACAGCATAGAATACGGCTGGGACTATCAGTCCCTGGCCACAGACCCGTCGCTGTCCGGGGTCCACATCGCAACCCCAAACAGCACTCACTTCGAAGTCGCCTCAACTTTCCTCAGACAGGGCAAGAATGTGCTTGTGGAGAAGCCGTTGACGTTGAAGATGGACGAGGCCTATGAGCTGATAAGGCTCGCGCGAGAGAACAAATGTGTCCTCTGCGTCGGCCACATCCACAGGTTCAACAACGGAGTCAGAGAACTCAGAAGAGTTCTGTCGGACGGCTTGATAGGGGACCCCTACTATCTACTCATGCGGTGGACTGCTTTGATGAATCCACAGCTCCAGAGAGAGGTCATAACCGACCTAGCCCCGCACCCCTTTGACATCTGCAACTATGTTCTAGGCTCGTGGCCGGAGAAGGTTTCGTGCAAAGCCCGAGGGTACCGGACAAGACAGAACGAAGAGGTGGCGTTCATTGCCGCGGAACATAAGGGAAGCCTGCTAGCTCACATCGAGCTCAGCTGGCTAGACCGGGACAAACGAAGAGAAGTGACTGTAGTCGGCAGCGAGGGAAACGCTCACCTAGACTGTGTCAACCAGAAGCTGTTCCTTCAAAAATCCAGCGTTCTGGAAGAGATACCAGTCTCGCCCAGCAACACTCTCAGAGAAGAGATAACTCACTTCGCCGAATGCATTCGCAATAATGGCAATTCCACACCGTTCACCAACCACTCCGATGGACTCTTAGGCGCCAGAGTAGTCGCACTACTGGAAGCGGCTCGTGAGTCTATGTACAATGACCGTGCGATTCAAGTCCAGCTCCCTATAATCCCGGAGATCTCCGTTAAGTAAATGAGAAGAGCGAGATTCTCCGTAATTGAGAAGGCGGTTATAGGCAAAGGCTCCCGGGTCTACGACCAGGTAAACCTATACAAATGCAAGATTGGAAAAAACACGAAGATCGACTCGTACGTGTACATCGAGGAAGGTGTCACGATTGGAGACAATTGCAAGATTCGTCCGTTTGTATTCATCCCCACGGGAGTCGTTATCGAGAACGACGTATTCATCGCCCCAAGCGTAACATTCACGAACGATAAACATCCGAGAGCTCACGGGGAATGGACCCTGCTCAAGACAACGGTCAAGAGCTTCGCCTCAATCGGGGCCGGGAGCACAATCAACCCTGGGGTTAACATCGGAGAGAATGCTCTCATAGGGGCAGGATCGGTTGTTACAAAAGACATACCAGACAATGCGATCGCTGTAGGAATCCCCGCTCGGGTCGTCGGGTACAGGAAACCACCAGCAAACCCTGATGGGTCACCGGTGGGAAAGAGAAAGTAGAATGGGCTATGAGAAGCGTCGCTATCATCCCGGTCTTCCGAGAAGCCGGTAAGGTCGGCCGCGTCCTCGAAAGATTTGAGCCAGGATCAGTCGACCAGATCTGCCTCGTCCTCGACAACCCCGACGACCAGATCACCAGCGAAATCGAGGAGTCGATCGGGAGAAGCAAGGTCCCAGTCTCGATCATCAAGAACCCCGAGAGAAAGGGCATAGGTTACGCCATCAGGGAAGGATACGAATACGCCCTCTCGCACAACTTCAATCTGATAATCGTCATGGCCGGCAACGGGAAGGACGATCCGAGAGAGATTACGAGACTCACTGAACCGATCATCAGAGGCGACTACGATTATGTCCAAGGATCAAGGTTTCTCCCTGGAGGACGAAGAGAGAAGACTCCCCTGCTCCGAGGCATATTCAGCAGATCCTTTCCCTTCTTCTGGACACTATTGACGGGAGTCCATTGCACCGAGGTCACCAACGGATTCAGAGCCTACAAAGCATCGATCCTCCAGGACCCCAGAATCGACGTCTGGCAGCCATGGCTCGACGGCTACGAGCTCGAATACTACCTCCACTACAAGGCACTCACGCTAAGATACAGGTTCACCGAGAGACCCGTGACAAAGACATATTCACATGTTGGACGGAGAGGCTACTCTCACATATCACCATTCAGAGACTGGTGGCAGATCGTAGGACCCATGTTCCTCCTCCGGCTTGGTGTGAGACACTAGATGGCATTGCTCTCAAAGCTCCACCCAGTCGTCCTGAAGGCAGGAACAAGCGAAGCCTCCAACATACTGGAAGGCTACGCCGCGTTCTGGAAGATTCCCTATCAGCTGAACACTCTCAACGCGGAGGAGTCCATAATCTTCACCTCGGATAGAGCGACCGCGTTTCAGTCTCCCACTAACCACTCTGTAATACTAGCTCCAGTGGGACGAGAAGAGGCGGAAAAGGCCGCCTCAGACGCAGGAGCCGGAGTCTCGTCAGAGAAGAGACTTGTCCGCCTCCCTGTTAGAAGGGGCATAACTGTCTCCATAAAAGCGAACGTGTACGAGTACTCTGGCTCGCGAATCGAGCCCCTGCTACTCTCCAAACGCATTCCAATCTTATCACGGGTCCACGGGACGAACGTCCACTTGCTTGGAATCGATCTTGTAGGAGAATACACGCGGCTGGTCCATGACGGCTTCGAGCAAGTCCCCAGCAGGAGATTCAGCCTTGTCAGCAAACTTCCTTTCTCCTACCAGTCGATTCCAGCTTTCATCAGAAACCGCTCGTTCCGTTCAGAGAAGGGACTCTCCGAGCTGACAGAGGAGAACCTCGGACCGGTGGAATGCCTCCGCGCAGTCTTCCTCGCCAGCGTAGTCAAGATCGCGGGTCCGGTTCCTAGAATCGGCTTCTGGAGACGGGGCAAAGGCTACGCTCTCTCAGTAACACACGATGTAGAGACAAGCACTGGCCTCGAGAAGGGAGCAGACAGACTTATGGAAGTGGAGGGACGGCTGAAGATCCGGTCAACCTGGAACATCCCCAGTGACCGCTACCCCCTTAACGCCGCGTCGCTGACAAACTTGGCCAAGAATGGCGAAGTCGGCGCCCACGACACGAAGCATGACGGCAGACTGGTATTCCTCAGCGTTGAAGAGTTGACGCTAAGACTCGCCAGCTGTAGGGCGGAGATTGAGAGTCGTGCTGATCAGAAGATTCAAGGCTTCAGGGCCCCACTGCTTCAACACAGCCTAGGCTTGGCGGAGGCACTTTCCCACTCCGGCTACGGATACGACTCTTCATGCCCATCCTGGGAGATCCTTTCCCCGACATCTCTCCGCCCCCACGGCGTAGGAACCGTCTTCCCGTTCTACATGCATAAGATTCTCGAGATCCCCGTATCCCTCCCTCAAGACCATCAGCTTATTCGAGTGGCAGGGCAGAAACCCTCGGCAGCGGTTGACCTCCTTCTCCAACTGTCAACGTGGATCCAAGGTGTTGGTGGAGCCTGCGTCTTGCTTGTTCATCCCGACTATGAGTTCGCAGAGCCCGAGAACAAACGAGAATATGAGAGGCTTCTAGAGCGCTTCCGGTCGGACCCTGACTGTGACATAATGACACTCGGCGAGATGACCGAATGGTGGAATATGAGGAGCCAGGCCAGAATCCAGATCGACGACGGCAACGCTTCAATCGCCTATCAGGGACCCATGCAAGGAGCGGGCGATCTCCAAGCCCAGCTCGTCACCGGCTACGGCGACGACGGCTTCAGCGTCGTGAACGTCTCATGACAAGCCTTCTCCTCATAGTCTGGCTCATCGTTGGTGGCGTCCACATTGGCGCCCCATTGATCTACTTTGGGCTCATGCGAAGGGTCGGGGCAAAGAGAGACTACAACATCGAGCAGAAGCCCATCGAGCCTGATGTGAGCGTCATCATTCCAACATACAACGAGGCCCCGGTCATCGCCAAGAAGATTGCAAATCTCCTGGAAAACAACTATCCGCTCGACAAGTTAGAGGTAATCATTACCGATGGAGGATCCAAAGACGGAACAGTCGAAATAGCGAGAGAGCTGTTGGAAAGAAGAAGTGTGCGAGCACGAATCCTGACCCAACGGGAGAGGAGGGGTAAGAGCTACGGTGTCAACGTCGCGCTGTCAGCCGCGAAGAACGAGATCATATGCCTAAGCGATGCAGAGTGCATGTGGGAAAAGGGAGCGCTGCACAACGCTCTGAAGTACATCTCCGATCCCTCGATCGGATCCGTTACGGGCATCCACGCGCTTTCCGGATCAGCCGAGGGATTGTCATTGAGCATCGAAGGCTCCTATCGATCGATCTACAGGATGCTGCGAGTAGCAGAGTCGAAGCTTCACAGCACTCCGGTAGCGGAGGCGGAGATCCAGGTCTTCCGGTACTCGGACGTTAAGAAGGTCGATCCGAGAGTTGGGGCGGACGATACCTGTATTGCTCTCTGTGTGGTGGAGAAAGGACTGAGGGCTATCGCTGCTGAGGACGTGATGTTCTTCGATCCTACGCCCGGGTCTTGGACCGGAAGATTCCGCCAAAAGTTCCGTCGTGGCCAGCATATACTCCAAGCCTTCCTCAAACACTCGAGACTGATCTTCCGGAGAAGAGACATTTTCTCAAGCGTGATCTTTCCAATGGAGTTCTTCATTTATGTCATCAACCCGCTCCTCTTTCCTCTCTTCCTTGTCCTTACAGTGACCCTGATGGCTACGAATCTTCTGCTTGCTCTTCTCATTGCCGGAGCCCTGGCAGTTGTCGCCGCAGTCCCGGGTCTCAGAACCGCCTTTACAACCTATCTCACGAACAATCTCACAATGCTCGCAGCTATCATTCAGGAAGCGAGAGGAAACAAGCAGCTTGTCTGGACCAAGATCGACGAGACGAGAGTCAGCCCAGAAACAGCTGAGCCCCCAGTCATTCCGAGTTGAGGTCGACATGGAAAATGGATGAAGCGAAAGTCTTGTGGGTTGAACAGGTTTTCTGATGGGAGATGAGTGACAGGTGAAGTGGAGCGGTAAAACGGCCTTGGTGACTGGAGGCGCCGGCTTTATCGGCATGAACCTCGTGCGCGAGTTATGCGCGGCCAACTCTCACGTAACAGTGATGGACGATTTCTCAGCCGCACCACGTACGAACCTCTCAGGACTGCCGGTAGACATTGTCGAGCGGAGCGTGATGGAGGAATCTTCGTTCGCCAAGCTCCCGGACATTGATCACGTCTTCCACTTGGCAAGCCCCTCATCGGTGATACTCTATGGTAAGGAGCCTCAGAAGTGCTTCTCCACGACCACCATAAGCATGATCAATGTTCTGAGATACGCTAAGACGAACGGTGTCAAGAAGATAGTATATCCTTCAAGCGGAAGCGTGTATGGCCGAGCAAGCCCACCGCAGAAAGAAACGACAATTCCGAGACCGACGAATCTATATGCGGTCGCCAAGCTGGCGTGCGAGCAGATGATCGAAGGGACTGAAGATCCACCCCCGACGACGATGTTGAGAATATTCGCAGGATACGGTCCTGGAGAAGCTCACAAAGGACAGATCGCAAGCCCCGTAGGCCTCTTCCTAAGATCCATTGCCTCCGACGAACCACCTATAATCTACGGGGACGGAACCCAGTCCAGAGACTTCATCTACATAGGTGACGTGGTAAAGATCATGATGCGAGCCGCTGAGAGCCCCGCGGTTGGAATAGTCAATGCTGGAAGCGGGGAATCACACACCTTCAACCAGGTTGTCGAGATGCTGAACCGGAGACTGGGCAAGAAAGTCACGCCCCGATACATCAACAGACCGATAAACTATCTTGAACGGACCCACGCGGACACGTCTCTGATGACTAAGACCTTCGGTGTCACTCCTTTGTCTCTTGAAGAAGGTGTGGACAAGTATTGTTCGTCCATAGAACTCGCGACCTAGCCGCTGCTTGGGGTCCTAGAAATTTTCGGCGAGTTCCGCAGTAGCGAGTATCGCCTATAGGCAGCGAGCATGGTCAGAGCCACTGTATAGCTCATCAAGACGGTCGCGCTGGAAGCTCCTGTGAAGAAATAACCTGCCCCTAGAATAACGCCTAGCGAAATCGAAACGACCACGCTCAAGAAAATACTGAGGAGAATACGCTCAAGCTGGGAGAACTTATCGGCTGGAAACATGAAGCGGAGTGTGGAGTAGCCCGGTAGAAAACCGAGCAGTCCCAGCCCGAAGAGGATCCGGAGAAACGTCAGAGGCATCGTCTGTATCTGGAAGACTACGAGAACGACTTCCAAAGCGGAAACAGGTATGGTGGCATAGATCCACCAAGCCTCGGCTGGCGCTTTTAGAAAGCGGGACAAGGAATCATATCTTGCCATTTCGAAGTTGATGAGGCCACTCCTCTGAAGATCACTTACAATCTGCAGCAGGTCCTCTTCTGTAGAACGAATCCCCTCTTGGCTCAGCCCGCTCTCCAACTCCTTGATGGTCGAGGGCTTATACCTGCGAATGTAAGCGAGAACTAGCTCCTTCCTTATATTAGTCAAGGACCTGAGCCTCTCAGAAATCGACGAGGAAACAAACTTTTGCGGACACGCCCCCTCGCTTTGCTGTTCTGCATCCTACTATCCTCAATACTCCTCTTAATGAACACAGAACACGCGTCTGCTGGGACTGATCCCATAACCACGGCAAGAACCGACCTGGTCGCCGCGTTCCAGTCCATACAGACAGCCCAAAGGCAAGGGGCCTCCAACACAGATCTTCTTCCCCTGATCATTCAGCTCAACACTGCTCTCCAATACGAGGAGAACGCCACTGCTCTCCAACAACAAGATCCGACTGATCCGACTGCAACAGCCTATGCCTTGCAATCGATCAATCTCTCTACGAACGTCTCGCTCCAAGCCCAACGCCTTGGGGATGAAGCCCAGAGCGCGTCATTACGCAGGTCAGTTATTGCTTATGGTCTCGCGTTGACGGCCGCGACCGTCGCAGCCCTCGGGGTGGTCGGGGCTCCCAGACTGATACGGTTCATCCAGAAGAATCGACTCCGACGAGCCCGAATTGTATATGGAGAAGATAATCCTGCAAGATAAGCTGGTCGTATTCCTCATCCTACTCGTATCCTTCGCTGCAATTTTCAGTTCTGCAACATTCTATGCTCTCAGCCCTAGAGCCTCCCAGCCCCTCATGGCCATGGGCATCTACTCGCGAACAGGACTTCTGGGGTATACTGTGCCTGCGACCAACTCGTCGGTCACGAGCGGGGACAGACTCAACTGGACCCTATCCGTGACCAACGATATGGGCTCGGCCCAGTTTGTTATGATAATCGCAAGAATGGCAAACTCGACCTTCCCGTCCTCTAATTCTTCAACCCCATCCACCTTTCCCGAAATTGTCGCGCCGGAGCGTTTCGTCGGAGATGGCGAAACTTCGAATATCGGCTTCAACTGTGGATGTCGAAGGCAAACCGGTCGTAATAACCGGAGATAGCTTTCGGTGGATCTTTGAGCTCTGGACCTACGACCTAGTCTGTGGCTGCTTCCACTATGGCTACGGTCCCCAGAACGGTTCAACAGGTGTTTGGCTCCAAGTCTGGTTCAACCCTTCCGGCTAGAATCGCGCCCGCCCCGGATGATCAGCCGAGATGCCTGTTCTCATACAAACGGTCGGTGCCCGTGGAGTAGACCAGGTTGAAGCTGTGAGAGGCGTCGATCTCGAAAGCTGATTTCAGGTTGACATAGTAAGTGGAGTTAGAGCCGAATCTCATGATGTAGAGGTTATCGAAGAAATCTTGGATGAGCAGGTAGTCGGCGGTACTGTCTGCCCTAGTGAAAGTGAGATTGTATCCAGCGTTTGCACCATAAGTACCGAATATGATGTAAATGCCGCTCTTACCTGTGATGTCCGATTGCTCTAGCAGAATCGCGCCTTCATAGCCGTAGAATGGAGCGTAGTATTTTTCCCCATACCAGCCCGGGTGGGCCACCAGCAGCGAGTGCACGTTGGTCGTCGCGGCCACGTTAGCAGCCAGCAGGTCCGATTGAGGCAGGTACTGGAAGGAGTCTCCAGCGTAGCGGGGCAGCGGCATCACTATAGAGAACCCGACAACCACCACCATAAGCGCAACGGCAAAGGGCCGTAGAAAAGACCAGCTCCTGATCCTGAGGTCTGCTCGGCGCTCGAGCAACGAAGCGGAAAGGAACGCGAAGGGAATCAACGCGAAGAGGTAGCTCCTCTGAAGAACATCCGGATTTCCGAACAGTGCGACGGGTATCGTAGAGACTGCTGCCAGGAATAATCCTGCTAGAAAGTATTCTCTATCGCGGAATCGCTTGATGAAGACCAATAGGATCAGCCCCAACACCCAGATAGCTGCAGACATACCCTCCTCCACCAGAAGAGCCACTTGGTAGCTGGGCAACGGTGTGGGAGGGGCTTTGGGAGGTAGGTAAGGCAGGCCCCCTAGCCCGGCTGAAGCCGCAGCGTCTGCGATCCCCAAAACTACTCCGAGCGCGGCCGTGGCTACACCAAACCACCAGACTGCTACAAATGCGAGGAGGGTAAGCAAGAACGGCCCGACATTAGAGATATTCGATCTGATCGCTTGAAGCCGCCCAGAGGAGACTATGGGCCTCAGAATTAGGAAACCGATCGTTCCAAGACTCGTCACGAGAGAGGTCTCGGGATGACTAAATACGAACACTGGTATAGAAGCAATCAACATCAGAGTCAAGAGTCGCAAGTGAGTCTTATCCTCGAACTTCCGGAGGAGGAGATACATGAAGCCGAGATACGGGATCAGCTCGAGGCTCTGGGGAGAGAGATGAAGCTGGAACCAGAACCCGCTCATGATAACCGAAGCAACGATCACAGAAAACCGGTTGCCGAAGGTTCTCGCTATCACATAGAAGAAGAATGCGACGATCAATGAGAGCACAGCGGGATAGTAGAGCATTAGCTGAAACGGGTCTATCCCGGCCACCGACGTCAAGTCCGCAAGGAAGACATACGCACCTGGAAACTGGTAGACATACCACACGGGGTTGTTGAACCAGCCTCCCAAGTTCGTAAGACTCAGGGAATTTCCCTCATGCTGATAGGTATCGAGGAATCTCGGGTTTTGGTAGGCAAAGGAGGGGAGTCCAATCAAGTAGAGAGAAAGCAGGAACAGACTCGAGATCTCAAGAATTGTTCTGACCCTACCAACGACGAGCGTTCTGGCTGGGAACAGAGCGAGGGTTGAGAAGAGGCCCAGCCAGTAGGCTGCAGGGAGCTGGCTGACATAGAAGAATGCGTCTGGCGGGATTACAGCTATGCGCACGGTGGCCGCCGAGAAAAACCACGCCGAGACAGACACGGTCAATAGACCAGCCAAAACCGCAAACCCTCCGACCCCGATCTCCTCATAGAAAGGCCTAGTCTCGAGCGAGATTGGCCCCCTCGCGGCCGAGCGACCAGAAACCCAGCCGTCCATGGTGTTCGCGACACTCGATCTGCCGCGTCGCATGGGATTTGCAGAGGATGAATGGGAGCGTTAAGTCTTTTGTTGGAGAATTAGGCGCTACTTCTAGTACACTTGTATGCATCGGCGAAGGCTGGACTGCAGATTCCTACCGGAAGTCTCAAACCACTCCGTACATACGCGGATATCCGCGAAGAACCCCAAGAGTTTTAAACCATTCCCACTTGTAATAAAATTGGCGAATGATGGAGACGATAGGTCTCTCCAACCGCTCCCCGCAGGCGGAATCAGAGAGATGGGTCGTAGAGAGCCTGTTTCTGACCCTTCTCCTGAACCCCGACAATAGTTCGCACATGGTCCTGGGAGCCAGCGCGTCTAGATCCAACCTTTTTTTCAGTAGCGTCTATGGCGCCAGTGCCGAGCCTAATTTCGGCCTGAAGCATCCGGGCACGAAACTAGTACCTCCTGCATAGACCACCTCACCGTTCATTCCTCCAGAACTGCATGAAGAGGGAAGTAATTGAGCCAAGAATGTGGATTTGAGAAAGCCAATAGTCAGTTCCCGGCGGTCGATGTTGCCGGCCAGAGGACTCGCTCAACCAGACGGAGTTTGGCTCGCTTCCCCCCGCACAGGGAATTCTAGAGAGAATGGTTCGCAGAAAAAGACCATCAAATCGGGAGGGAAGTTCCGCTGCCGTAAAGCGCAGTCCCAATCGAATAATTCTGGTATCACTACTCCTAGCTCTCTCGATATTCAGCCTCACACTAGTCACATCTATGCGGCCTCTCGCAGCAGCCCCGGTTGGACTCCAGTTCGACCATATTGTCATTATCGCAATGGAGAACCAGAATTATGGCGATGTCATCGGGAGTCCTTCAGCTCCGTTCATTAACAGCCTCGCCACCCAAGGAACCACCATACCTAATTATCACAGCTACGGCGCAAATTCGTTCTCGGGCGACAACATCAACGGATGCTCAGCCGCTTGCTATGTAGCTCTCATTTCAGGCTCAGATAGTGGCGTCTCAGATGGCTATTCATGCTGTCTTACCGGCACTACGCTGGTCGACCAATTGCAGAGCGCTGGACTTACATGGCAAGCCTACTGCGAAAGCGGATGCCCTAGAGGAAACGACCATTTCCCATTCACAGGATTTGCAAGCGATGCCAATAGTCCGGACATTTTCACAGGCTCTTCCGTAAGCACGAGCCAGTTCATCGCCGCCGCTAACTCGGCTAGTCCTCCAAACTTCCTCTGGTTCACCCCCACCGATAACCACAACATGCACGACAATAGCGTATCTTCAGGCGACGCTTATCTCAAGAAATTTCTAGCAGGTAATGGTACTGTACTAACCCCGACATCCGGCTCACTCTTAGCTTCATCGCTCTTCAGAAATTCACAGTATCGCACTCTCCTCTACCTCTGGTGGGACGAGTACGACCCTTCACCAAACGTAGAGTATGGCAGCATGATCAGGAAAGGCTACACGTCAAGTGCGAACTATGACGAGTTCAGCTCCCTCCGAATGATGGAGAACAACTGGAACCTCGGGACACTTGTGAGCAGCGCTAACGCTCTACCAGTCTCGGACATCTTCGGAACAATAGGCCCACTCCCGCTTTCTGCAAGCTTCACTCTCCTGCCATTCACCCCGATTGTCAATGCTACCATAAGTCTTACAGCAATAGCATCTGGCGGCGTACCTCCCTACACATACTCTTGGAATTTCGGGGATGGTGCGTCGGGCACAGGAAGGACGACGACTCATACATACACTGCTGTAGGAAATTATTCCCTAATCTTGACAGCCCACGACTCTGCCAGCGGCTCCGCAGTGTTTACCCAAGCTGTACGAATAGTTCCCATCCTTCCTCTTGCTGCGAGCTTCACAGCCAGTCCTACAATCCCTGACGCTGGGCAGACGGTAACTTTTACTGCTACAGCCTTAGGCGGGAAGAACCCCTATAGCTACAGCTGGAACCTTTCGGGGAATGGCAAAACGGGCAACCCAGTCTCGCAATCTTTCGAAAGTGGGACACACGTAATCTCACTCGTTGTCACGGATAATGCCGGCAAAACCGCAACCAGCTCTGAGTCGTTAGTTGTTCTACCATCCTCCACAGGCGTTGGTTCTGTTCCTGTACTGACTGGCTGGGGCGGTGTGCGGATGGACGAGTCCACTTCGAACTTGGGCGGGCCACCATCAGCAGTCTTCCCAGGCGAGAACGCTTCGAACATGGAGCTGTCATTGATGCTGTTGAAGGCTAAGGGCTACAATACTGTCAGGGTCGACTTCGACCCATACTGTACCGACACAGTCGATTACAATTACATGAGCGTCTATTCTCAGACGAACGCTCAACGAGCAGTCCATATTGCACAACACTATGGCTTCTGGATCATCATCGACTATCACGGCTACTCGGACATATTCCGTAACACGAGCTGCTGGCTCAACTACTGGAAGCCGATAATACAGAACATCGGACCATTGTACTCCCAGATCATATGGGAGCCCGAGAACGAGCCTACGACCAGCTGTAACAATAGCCCGTCGTCGTGTCCGAGCGCTCCCTGCTCCAGCGACAGCTCGTGCGTAACCTATCTCAGCAGTGCCTATCAGCAGTGGATAAACCAAGCACGGTCACTCGGCGACACTCACTGGATAGTGGTTCAGAACCTTTGCAGCTACAGCTGCAACCTCTGCCCAGCAGGCGACGGAGCATGCCCATCTGCAGTCGATGGCTACCCCAGAGTGTCAGATCCACTGGGCACGCTGTCACAGAGCGGCCGAATTTTCATCAGTCTTCACAGCTACATGGACTTCAACTCCTATTATGATTCGGTGGGCTGGAACAATACTATCGCAGAAAGTGTAGCCCTCGCCTACTATCAGACAGTGGTAGCTGGAATTTCAAAGACAGGCTGGCCAGCGCTGAATACAGAAGGTGGAACGGACCCGTTGTGCGATCATTGTAGCAGCACTCCACCCGATACGATTCTGGGCGGCAGCGCAGGCTACACAAATGTGACATTGCACTTCATCCAAACACTCACTAAACTCTATGATAGCAATAGCCCTCAGAGAATAAACTGGGTCTGGTGGCCTGCAGGAAGCTGGACAGACACTACAAGCTCTGTATACGGAGCAATGAACTGCGCCAGCAACCCGGAGGGCTGGGGCTGTCTCTTGCAGTTCGTCAACCTATCTCAACCCGGACCTGATTTCACTATTTCTGCCTCT
>VBBG01000117.1 GCA_005882905.1 Candidatus Bathyarchaeota archaeon
GAGGTCATAGTCAGGCACTCAGGCATCGAGAGTCGCATAATTGGTAACCCTGAATCGGTTCTAAGAGAGCTGATCTCATACTTCTCCAAGACTTATCCGTCCATAGAACTCGTCTCCAAGCTCATTCTCTCCGTTGACAGCGCGGAATTCCTTCAGAGCTGTACCGGAATCTTAGCAACCTCGCCCGAAGGCCTAGTCGTCTTGAAGAACCTGGCGGGGCTCAGGGACAAGGAGCTCTTGATGCTTCATCTCGCCGGGTCCCGCCTTCTACACCAGCTCGGGGAGAGAGAGAGCGACACTCTCTCCCTCGACGAGATTACCAAGACCACAGGACGATCCACCGGCACCGTCGCAGGGAGGTTGAGCGAGCTCTGCAACGAGCAGCTCGTCGAGCGGGTCGGCAAGGGCTCGTACCGGTTGACGACCATGGGTACCAGAGTCATCATGAAGGACCTGATGCCCCGGGTCTCGCAACTTCCTGACAGGTGAGAGACATGTCAGAACAACCTAAGATCAAGGTCTCGATAGAGTGGGGAGACATCAAACACACAGCAGAGGGCGACTTGGAAACAGTCGTTCGTGAGGTTATGCAGTTCGCTGCCAAAGTGCTACCGAACTATTCCCTAGCGTCAAAGCTGACCTTCTCGCCGGACTATTCGTCTATGGTTGACGACCTCTCCAGCGCTGTCCAACTCACGCCCGAGGGTGAAGCGGTCCTGTTGAAGCCAGAGATGTCGGCGGAAAGCTCGATTGCCATGGTATTGCTAGCTGCCAGGGTCGCACATGCCGTCGGCACTAGGCCGAGCGTTGAGATGGACCCGGAGGCGATCAGCCGGGCAATAGGGAAGGCGGTGAAGACTGTCCGGAACACCCTAGCTATGATGACGAAGACGGGGATCATTGACCGGACCGCAGATGGTGGTTACAAGCTTAGCATTCAGGGAATCCGGAAGGCGCATGAGATTGCGAAGGGTCTCACTGCCCGAGCGGCTAGTACGCCTCGTGAGAGGCCGGTGGCTGCTTCAGGATGAGATGGAAGAGGGTGCGGGGTCAGACGGGAAAGGGGGGTTTCCCGTCTGAAAACAGGGGATTCTAACCTTGCTCCACCGCACCCAAGAGGTTACTGAACCTCTACTCCAAATTAAAAGCATACCGGAAAGGCTCGAACTGCCCGGCATCCCAGACTCGCTGGTCGAGCTCTCCAACCGGTCAATGAACAGGCTCCAAGGCTCAAGATTCAACCCGAGACCGGTCTCGCTTGTCGAGATGGGGGTTGACGATGCTGACTTGGATGAGAGACTCGACGTTGGAGCCTCGTTCGCTTCCTCGGGTTTGAAACGGAGTCTAATCAGCCCCGTTAAGGAGCAGGTCCCCATCGTCGCATGCGACGCGTCCAGCGTCAAGATCGGCGAGACAGACACTGGGATGATATTCGCCATCCGGGCGGTCGCGGTCTCAAGGCAGACTGGTAAGATCCTCTACAATCGGTGGGGTCCTCTCCTGTTCCACGTGCCGAACTCTGAGGATTCGAGACAGTACCGGGACGACGAAGCCAGGGCGTTTGGCGGACTCTCACTCAAAACCCTCAGGGTACTAACACGACTCCGAAATCATGTCGAACGCTGGGTCCAAGAAGTCCTCTCAGAAACCCTCAAAGACGGAATACTCCTCATCGACGGGTCTCTCACGGCAGGGACCCCCGACAACCCTGCTGCCCGCGTCAACAACATTCTCGCAACGGCACGGAGCAACAATTCGATAGTCATCGGGATATCCAAGTCAACCCAGCTAACAGTCGGGGGAAGAAACGTCCTCGGCCTCTCAAACGACGACAGCGCACCACACCTAGTGGACATCACTCCCCTCGTCGAGGAGGAGTATCCTCCCTACCCAGTGAGATTCCTAGGCCGGGTCTATGTTGCGAAGCTGTCGAGCGACGGATTCCTGTTCAGAACCGACATCGACAGAGAATCTGGCGAAGAGGAAACGCGACTAGCCCTAGGGCGACTGGCCGGGACGGACGTGATATTCCACGGGTATCCTGAGACTCTCAGAATCGCCCACATATTCAGCACGTTTACGGCCAACGATATTCTCGCAATCCAGCGCTTCGTCGCTTCAAATCACCACATCACTCTCCAGTCGCGGCCCAACCTCCGGCGATCTCTCTTCGGACCCTTCGGAACAAGCAGGTACGTGGCCTAGCCGTGCGCATTTACAGGAAAGAAGGCGACCAGATCCAGCTCATCGCTTTCCCTGACGAACACATACAACGTGGCGACTATTTCTTGATTGAAGACTCGGGACTCGGCAAGGGCCTTCTCGTCCAGGTCATTGATCTACAGTATGCCAACGTTCCAGGAATTCTAGAGGACATCTTGAGAGACGTGATGACCGATGGAGAGCTAGCAGGCGAAGACATGGACCCGTTGAATATCTCCAGCGAAGTAGATGCTCTGAAGGACACACGGCTCGCGGTCTGCAAGATACGAGGAACAATCACAGGAGAAAAAGATCTCTCGCCGACCACATCTTGGCTCCCGTCACGGACATCGTCCCGGATACGCCCCTACCCAGTCAACCGTCTCATCATGAACGGAGGAAAACTGCCTCTCAAAGTC
>VBBG01000118.1 GCA_005882905.1 Candidatus Bathyarchaeota archaeon
GGAGTATGTGAAGGTCCGCTGGACGATTGATGGTCAGGATCGAGGTTTGAGGTACGGAACCAACCCGCACCAGAAGGCGGCGTTGTACAAGCCGGTAGAATCGCGGGATGGCATGGGCAACGTGGAATGGACCAAGTGGGGAAAAGACGGACCCTCAGCGACAAACATCGAGGATGGCAGCCATGGGCTCCGGATCGTCGGATACTTTGACGGACCTGCAGCTGCCGTGATGAAACACCTCAATCCGTCAGGCGTCGCCGTAGGAGACAGTGGTCAGAGTCTGTCGGGGGTCTATGTTCGGGCGAGGGATGCGGATCCGAGAGCAGCGTTCGGCAGCGTCGTCGCATTCAATCGTCCGGTGGACAGGTCCACAGCAGAGGAATTGTCTAAGACGTTTGTCGAGGTGGTATACGCGCCAGACTTCGAACCGTCAGCTCTCACCATCCTCAACGCAAAGAAGGATATTCGACTGGGAAAGGTCCGCACACTTGTCGATGATCAAACTCATCCCGACATCGTCGTCTTGGATGATGGATCCTTGATATTCGAGGACTCCTACTCTACAAAGATCCAGTCAGAAAACGACCTAAAGCAACTATCCGTCACAACGAGACGCCTGCCAACAGAGGCCGAGTATACGGCCATGCTACATTCTTGGTGGACCGCCTGCGAGGTCCGTTCGAATGCCGTGGTGTTCTGGAAGGATGGAGTATCGCTGGCAATAGGTACCGGCCAACAGGACCGTATCGGTGCTATCGAGGCTTGCATCGAGAAGGCCCACAGGTATAGACACGACCTCAACGGGAGCGTCATGGCCTCCGATGGATTCCTGCCGAAGATGGACAATGTGGAAGCAGTCGCGAAGGAGGGAGTCTCAGGCATAATCCAGCCAGGCGGCTCAGTAGAAGACCCAGAACTCGTCAAAGCCTGCGATCAGCACGGAATCAGCATGGTACTCACCGGCGAACGCTCCTTCCGACACTTCTGAAATCTTCCCAAAGGAAGAAGACTCGCCCATAATAACCCCTGAATGCAAATCTGGACGTCCGATTTGAAATCAACACTTTTCCACGCTGATTCATGCGGACAACTCGCACCTTCGAAAACGCTTGAGCGGCCGACTCTGCACCCTAATCTAGTCAACTCGCCCAAACTGGTTTCAACTGGCGGGACCCCCTCCAGAAAATCTCAAAAGCGTTACTCCTCGCGACACAAAAGTGCTTCTTGGGAAGACAGAGCGTCCTCGTATACTGTAGTCTCATCCAAGTCTTCATGAAACATGAGCGAAAAAACTACGACCCTCACGCGTCGCGACACGATAGTTTCATTTTTCACACCTGCGAGAACGTTGATATAGATACTATCATGGTCGAACGATCGAGAAACATGCAAGCTCAAGCCTCGATGCAGAAGGGCGAGTTACTCTACGAGCTACACGCCAAGAACGTAAGCACTACTATCAAAGATATCGGCCCCAACGGGATTCAGCTAGAGATGAACGACCGGGGAGAGTTCAGCGGCAAACTCCACGGCAACCACATCGACACGGTCACTGTCAACCAGAAGACCGACGGGACCAACGAATGGCAGCTCAAGTCGATCATGAACACCAAGGACGGAGACATGGTAGTAGTCTGGGGAAGCGGAAAAGGCCGCATGAGCGGTCCTACCACAGGCAACTGGGAAGGCGAACTACACTTCATGACACAATCACCCAAACTATCATGGCTCAACAACTCAACCGGATGGGCCGAAGGCCAAGGCAACATGGCCACCGGCGAAAGCCACGGCAAAATCTACGCCAAAAAGTAACAGGCCCGAAGAACCAAACTCCAAAATTCTCCTCTTTTATCCAACTGACAGCGCAGCATCTATCTTCGCAGTCGCAGAACCATCATCTCAGATCACGAAGTCGCCAAAGAATGAGACTGGGGTTTGCGGTATGGAGAGACCGCTCACCCTCCTACCGAAACCTACATGCGAATAGCCAGTTTCCTACGTGATAAAATACGAGTCTGTAATTTCTGTTACTGTTGGGCCATGGGAGCCTGTTCTTCCGCGCCGGGATGCTGGCCCTGGGAGAACATGGCCATAGCCTGCTCTTGCTTCTCCTTCATCTCCGCCTTCGTCATCGGGACACGCTGTGACAGGGACCAGTTGTGGCCGAACGGGTCTTTCAACTTCCCGTAGCGCTCGCCCCAGAACTGGTTGTCCAATGGCATGCTGACCTTTGCTCCAGCGTCAACAGCCTGCTGCCAGAGCTTGTCAACATTCTTCGTGTAGACGTGCATCGTAGTTGTCGTGTTTCCCAGAACACTCGGTGCCTGCGTGTCCGCCCCAGGAAAGACGTCACTCAGCATTATTATCGAATCGCCGATTCGAATTCTGGCATGCATGATCTTACCGCCCGGCACGGTTTCTCTGTCAATCTCCTTAGCCCCGAACGCTTTCTTGTACCACTCCAACGCCTCGGCGGCCCGATCCATGGATAGATAGGGGGTGACTGTCCCGAAGCCTTTCGGAATAGGATCAATCTTCGCTTTCTTAGGTTTCGACTTCTTAGCCTTCTTGGACTTCTTGGATTTCTTAGGCATGGTAACTCTCCAGATTCGCCCGCGCAGGCATCACCATAAAAGAAGTTCGGTCAATAGAAGCCGAAAATAGGCTCAATTCAGCCCATACGACGATTTGAATGGGTTCTAGCACGAGGCGAGTCTGAGATAACAGCGGTCTGTTTGCGACAGGACGTATGTGGCCGCTGATCAGCGACTGGTAGGGCACAGGCTAGTGTCACCCGCATGAACGGCTTTGCCCAATTTTTTGGCCGACCCGAAGCATTCCCCAGAAATCCGCAGGCATAAACGGTCCGTATCCTGGTATAGCCGGGTTGAAGATGCGAAGCTACGCTTAATGGGACGATCACAGAAATCTCTCACAGTTCGCCAATGAGTAGGCCTCTGGACAACCCGCTTGCTGAGCCAGACCCGGACTCTGAATCCGCCGACTCCCCAGAAGATAAGGGCTTGCCGGAGGCGATGCTGCCGGAGATTCTCAGAGGTCGAATGTTCTGCGTCACTCACGGCAGACAGTGTTATCGAGGCCGGACGTTTGGCGGCGAGATTGTCTGGATATGCCCCGACGAGCGACACTCGAAACCGTTGGCAGGATGAATCTCGCTCTTCAAGACCCGGCTACTGTCTAGTCTGTCACGGTGAACGTAAACTGGTTGTCCCTGGAAGTCGTCACCGTGACTGTGTAGGTCTGCCCCTGTGGGTACTGCAGGAATAGTCCGGCTATCCCGTTGTAGATGCAGCCAGGGCAGCTGGAGCCGATCATGATATTCGCCGAGCCGACAGCGTTAACCTCGATGCTGGGTCCGATCCAGCTTGAGAGACTCCACGCGTTTCCAGAGGAGTCTCGTATGACGTATGATTGGAGCGTGATTGTTCCGTTGCCCGTGTTCTGGAGATAGAGTGTGAGGCTGGTGCTGTTATTGAAATGATAGCCGTTGAGAACCAGCGATTCGATGATGGCCGGGATCGGGTCTACTACTTGGAGGCTGATCGTTGTTGAGTGAGAGCGGGAGCCATCTGATCCGGTTATGATCATGCTGTAGTTTCCCTTGGCCGTGTTGGTGCTGGTGGTTATCGCGAGAGTGCTGCTCGCGGCACCGCCTGAAGTTATCGTTAGTGGGTTTTCTCCACCGGTCACGGTGATGAAGCCGAAGGGTGCGGTGACTGTCAGACTCACGTTTCCAGTGTAGCCGTTGATGCTTGTAACTATGATCGTTGTGGTGTTGGTGGCTCCGGTTGTGGTGGTGATGCGTGTGGGCATGCTTGTTA
>VBBG01000119.1 GCA_005882905.1 Candidatus Bathyarchaeota archaeon
CCTAGACAAGATCGGCTTCCTCAACAACCGGGTCCTAGCCGCCCATTCTGTCTGGTTGACCAAGAGTGAAGTGAGGCTGTTTGGCAAGAGAGGTGTGAGGGTCGCCCACTGCCCTGTGTCGAACATGAAGCTAGCGAGTGGAGGCACAGCACCTGTTCCTGAGATGTGGGAGGCGGGCGTCCCAGTTGGCCTTGGCACCGATGGACCCGCCAGCAACAACGGGCTGGACATGTTTGATACGATGAAGATGACCGCTCTCGTCCACAAGAATTCCAGATGGGACCCTACCATCATGAATGCCCAGCGAGTCTTAGACATGGCAACCCTAGACGGCGCCCGCTGTATCGGACGCGAGAAGGAGCTGGGAAGCGTCGAAATCGGCAAGCGGGCAGATCTCGTCCTCCTTGACCTGCGAGACCCGAACCTGATCCCAATCCATCGAAAAGAGACAGTCGTCTCCGACCTAGTCTACTCGGCAAACGGCCAAAACGTCGACACCACGATAGTAGACGGAAAACCCTTGATGACCAACCGAAAATTCCAGAAACTGGACCAAGAAAAGATCGCAGAGGAAGTAAGATCCTCAATTGCCCGGCTTGTCCCTCAGTGAAGCCTCTTCGATAACCATCCTGCCACTATCTCCGTGCCACTCTTTCCGGCTCTTTTCAATCTCTATAGTCTTCGAGAAGTAAGGGGCATCCAAGACAAAGCTCTCGTACTCTCCGCCCTCACCCGTTAAGTGTAGGCCATGAATCCTTGACACAGCCTCAAGCCTGGACCACTGTTGCTCCGTGAGCTCTCGACCCAGCCACGATTCGTCTAGGCCGTTGGCAGCGACAGCGGTCAGGACGATTCGCAGACCGGATTTCTTCAGATCTTCGACCAGCAGTTTCGGATTCTTGTGCCACAGGGGGGCGTAGGTCTTCAGAGCGATACTGTCACACATGTTATCGAACCTTGTCTTCTGATAATCGCTTGCGACAGCACCAGTAACAATTCCAGAAATCTGTTGCCTAGACTTCAAAGCGGCCAAAGCGTACCGTAGGTCTGCCATCTCGTTCTTACTTGTCGACTCAACAAATTCGTGCGACAAGCCCATTGCCTGGGCTTGGAGACGCGTCCATTCTATGTTCGGGTGGTGAAACATGCGAGAGTCAGCAGAGCTCGGCTTTACTGTCACGAGGCTGACGTTCCAGCCTTGATGCAGAACAACCCATGCTGAATACAGGCTATCCTTTCCGCCGCTGAACAAGACCGCGACCCGAAGCGTCATCCAAGCTACTCCATATCGACCCTGGCCTTGTTCTCGAACTGTTTGTCGTACAACTGCTGTAGCCGTTGAAGCGTGTCAGCATCATCAGGTTTCTTATCATCCCTAAAGCGCGATATTCGAGCAAACCTCAGCGCGAATCCTGACTTGTAGCGGGGACTCTTCTGGACCTCGTTGTAGGCAACCTCCGCCACGATAGCAGGCTTGACATAGACCGTGTAGCGGCCGTCCCTCGTCTTCAACTCCTGTAACCGTTTCGTGATCGTTTCAAACTCTGCATCCGTTAAGCCCTTGAACGTCTTCCCCACCACCAAGAACTCGCCCGAGTCCTCGTCCCTGACCGCTAGATGGTAGTTGCTCAGCCAGCCCACCCTCCGGCCACTCCCCCAGTCAGCCGCGACGATCACAACATCGAGCCTATCTGCTGGTTTGATCTTGAACCATTTCTTTCCCCGGGCACCAATCGAATAGTTACTCGATAAAGACTTGGCCATAAGACCCTCGTGTCCCTCCTTCAGCGCCGATTGCATGAAGCTCTCGACCTTCTCAACGTCCGAGGTTATGATCCTCGGAGCAAGCCGGTCTTCCGGAACAATCTGGGACAGAATCTTCCAACGCTCGGTGTAAGGCTGATCGATCATGGTCTTCCCGTCAACTTGCAGCGCGTCGAAGAGGTAGAGTTTGAGCGGAATCTTGCCAGCCATATCCTCGACCTCATGGACCCGTCGAAATCTCCTCATCAAATCCTGAAAAGGCACAGGTTTACCGGCCTCTCCAGTGGCGACGACCTCTCCTTCGATGAGAAACTCTGACGCCTTCACCTGCGTTTTGGCAAAATCAATAATCTCTGGAATACTGTCAGTCACATCTGTAAGTCTTCGGCTGAAAATCCGGACCTTGTCATCTTTTCTGTGAATCTGGATTCTCGCTCCGTCGAATTTGTATTCGAAAGCTGTTCCATCCTTGTGTTCTGCGAGAACCTGTTCAGCATCATCAGCCATCTCGGCCAGCATAGGTTTGACTGGGACGAACAATCGCAGACTGATGCGCTCTAATGCCGTGGCACCTCTAGACATCGCAAGGCTGGCTACATCTCCGATATCACCGTGCAGCATGTTCGCTCTGCGAACCAAGTCTCTAGGCACTCCGGACGCCTCTGCAATAGCGTCCAGGAGGACGCCCTCGACCACGCCGATCCGCATCTCTCCCAGCATCATTCGAGTAAGAAATTCCGCCTCGACTGGGGAGGCTTGGGTGAGAATGGTTTGGAGGAGGCTCATCTTCCTGTCTCGCGACTTGGACCCGGATGTTTTGGCGATTCTCTCAAGCGTATTGTAGACGTCGCCTATCGTCAACGGATGCTCGGCGAGCCTCTTCTGTCCGAGATTCTTGCTCGCGTCCGACACTGTAGCGTAGCTGATTTCCAAGACACGAGGGTCAGACTCGGGAAATGCCTTTCCCGCAAGAAACAGTGTAGCCAGCGGAACCTCCTCGCTACTAACCGACTTTAGAAAGGTGCTGATCAGAGCAATCTTCTCGTTCCGCTTGGTAGTAGCCTGGACCCTCCGACAAAGTTGAGCCAGTTCTAGGAACGGTGTGGCCTCTGTCAAGCTAACCACTTTCCGAGCTGGGAGTCGGATTCGGCCTGAGACTCCACCAGCCGATCCACTACCTTCTGAACTCGATCTTTAGTGAACGCTCTCTCTTCGCACAGAAATTCGATGACCCCATCGGGATCAGGACGACCCCTCTTCAACGAATAATTCTCTAACACGCGAGGATGCAGGAAGATACTTCGGACTCTGTCGAGATCGCTGGGCAATCCGCCCCGGATCTCTTCGGGGAATTTCTCAGCCGCCCCATATTTCCGGACCAGGGCCAGGCCTTTCTTGGGTCCGATACCCATCACACCCTCGTTGAAATCTGTCCCGACAAGCAATGCAAGATCGACCAGCTGCTCTCGACTAATTCCCAGAGCCTCCAGATTATCCGCGAGCTTGACGAGTTCTGGGATGAGGGGCCTCGATGTTTTCTTGGACGGAAGATACTCTCTTCCAGTTAGTGTCAGATACCTCGCGAGGATCGGTGCGCCGAACAGGAGACAGTCGTAGTCTTTGCTACCAACAGCCCAGACATCACCCTTTGCAGCCATGAAGCTTGCCTGTGCTTCCCCATCCTCCAAAGCAACAAGCCAAGGAATGCCCATAAGCGACAATAATCTCTTAGCGTCGGCCAAAACATCCCCCGTCACTCTTCCGGTCATCACAACCTTGGACCATGCCCGCGAATAGTCCTTGGCGGCGATGGCTTGAGCATACTCAGTCTGCGCTTTCTGCTGAACCTTTCTCCTTGCTTCTATCGTGGCTTTCTTGAGAGGATTTGGTCGCCCGTCGAAGACGAAGATCGGGTGGAGCTTGTAATCAGTAACCAGCCGGCTGGTCCGAGTCAGCAGCCCAATGAGGTGGGAAGTCACCCTTCCCTGGGGGTCGGTGAAGAGGCTGCCATCTGGCTTCCGGATCAGCGCCAAGAACTGGTGGAGCTCGATGCTGGCATCGACCGCGAAGGACTTGCCGTAGAGCGCCTTGAAGGATGTCTGCTCCCTC
>VBBG01000066.1 GCA_005882905.1 Candidatus Bathyarchaeota archaeon
AGTCTACTGACAGGGTCACCATACGCGTCCGTGTAGTGCGGATCGAGATCGCAATAGTTCATGAGTGTGGGCAAGTCCGGGGCGAAAGGAGTTGCTCCGACTGTTTGTTTTGTTGGTAGGTACTTGTTTTGCTGCGTGGCTTTGAAAGCGCTTCCCATGCTTCCGTTCGGGTTTGCTGAACTTGGGCCGCTCACGCCTCCTGCAAATGTGATGTTTCCGGGTCCGCTTCCAAGGTAGCCCCCTGCGCTGACAAGCCCCCCGCCGATAAATGGCGGGCTGATATTGGAATGGATGAAATTGTCGTCCATTAGATCGTAGACGGCCATTCCACCTCCGCTACCATTGCCTGCTGGGTAGGAGTTCCCTCCAATGTTGACGGTTCCTGTCACGTTTGTTCCCCTATAGGGCGTGTATCCGTTTGTGAGCCCTCTTCCAACTGTCCCGGTCCCGGTTCCCAGGCCTGAATTGTAAATGTATGGTGTGCCCAGACCTGACAACAGCATGAGCCATATCATGTTGTACCCCCACATTCCGTTGAAGAAGACTGTTCCTGGCTGGCGGTGGATGTTTCCATGCGCGTCGTAGTAGTGTGCCGCTATAACTTGATCCCCTGACGTGCTGAGTTCAAGCCGGAATATGTAGGCATTGGTTACCAGCGTGAAATTTCCGGACTTTATTGCTGCAGGTATCGTCCTATAGGCAGCATTTGACTTGGCACCAGTCTCACAAGCATAGTCGCAAAGCCCTCCACAGTAGCCTTCGTAGACGCATGGGTTCACTGTTACACCGTATCGATTGGTGTAGGGCTGGGAGGCGAGAGCGCTCACTGTTGGAAATGGATGGTAAGGTTGCCCATTTGGAGCCGTCATCCCTTGTACTGTAGACTGGAACAATTGTCCAAGTGGAGTTAGAGGATGAGGAGGCAGTTTATAGTTCGTGCTCATCCATGGATAGTTCATATCTGAGGGACTGTTGGTGGGGCTGCCATTGTAATTTCCGCAGATTGCATGGGCTTCCTCCCACGCCACATAATACGGCTCATACTGTGCGTACGTCAGCGGCCAATCGTGTGTATCATCTTGAGGATTAATACTACTCAAGAAGCCTGATCCGTAAGCACTCGCCGTCAAAGACTCCATTTGGTATCCCCATGGTCCCTGGCGGCCCATTCCGCCGCCATAGTGCTGAGCTGCCCCGCCCACTCCATGCCCCAAAGCATGATACTGGATTGGCATAGTGTACCTGCGAACCGGAAGCGCGAACTGACTACTGTTGTTTCTGATGGTTGTTGACTGCAGTGGAAGGGGATGATCGTACTTTCGTCCGAGTCCGACTCCCCACTCGTCGTACTTGGTTGTGGAATAGTCGTTTACATAGTCCCAGTACGGACCCTTCGTTATTCCTACAACTTTTTTACCTGCAAGTGCCAGCTCCGTTGCCACTACCCCGCTCATGAATCCCACGCCAAGGCAGACTACGTCTACCGACGGTTCTTGGATTACGGTTGACATGATTAGGCTCCTCCTGCTGCTTGTTGTTGGTATTGTGCCAGACTTGCTGGTTTGAGCTTCGTGGGACTCGATGCGACCATGAGTGTCTTCTGGCTCAATCCCTCGCCGTAGGCGTTGCCGAAGTTTACGCCGTTGAATCCTACATAGTCCCAGCCCACCATGTTTCGGTTCCCGCCATAGAGCGGGTCCATCAGGAATCCGGCCCAGGTCATGAACGTGAGCTCGTATGCAAAGTCAGACGGCTGGATATTACTAAATCCTGTGAGATCATCGGCGGGAATGGGGGTCTTTGTCTTCGGTGCATTTGTCCAGAGATCCTTCAATATCTGAAGTTGATTATCAGAACTCAACGTCTGGAAATTCCCCCCATATGCCCTGTTGGAATAGGTTTGTAGTGCAGCTAGACTGACCCTCCAAAATTCTCTCATATTCATCGGATATTGATAGTTGATACCCGAGCCCACACGCGGGCTCGCCGTGATTCCGTAGTTGACCGTGAACGGGGTCCCGCCTGCCGTGAACGTCTGGCTTCCTCCCGAGTAGGATATGGGATTAGCCGAACCTCCTCCACCTGCGGGAGAATATGCGCCACTCGGCAACTTTAGGAACGCCCATGCCAGACTAGGGTTAACCTGCAGCGGATTGCTAGAACTAGCAGGTATGCTGGGTGGAACGTGGGGTGCGTCCATGAACATGTTCCCACTGAGTCCATATTCGCTCGCCAGTTGGCGATCGATGAAGTAAATCACTCCCGCCTCTTTCGCCCCTACGCCGGTGCTGTCCGTTGGAATTATCGTCTCAACTACGGGTTCTAGCAACGCTTGCTCGGTTATGCTCAGGCTAACCAGGCCCGTCATCGTGTCGAGTTGTTTCTTGAGGTTCGCTAATTGACTGTTTGAATTGCTAAGCTGGGTCTGGAGGGAAGAGTTTTGGCCTGTGAAGAGGGGGATCTCGACCATGGAGGCGGTGAGTGCGCCGCCTGCTGCTGCCATGCCGAGTTTGAGAAATTCTCGCCTAGTTGTCTTTGACAATAAGGCTCACGCTGTGCTCAGTGAGGTCCTATTTTAGATTAAGCCATTGACTAGACCTACGTGTTTCCTGTCCAATAGCTTTCATAGTCTGCTGAGCCTGACGTACTCCGTTCTTGCAAAATCTTAGCTTCTCACCTCCCAACCATTCCAGGGTGGTGTGAGTTGGCAACTGCTCCGCCAGGTACCGGTTCGAAAGGTTTGATGATCCGAATCGTCGCTCCCGTCTTGATAGTTTTGGCGATCGGCGCGGGCATCGGCCTCGCAGGAGTAGGACTCTCACAGGTTCTCGGTTGGTCTAGCGCCCTCTCGATGTCAAGCTCGTCTACCGGTGCCCCGCAGACTGCGAGCGTATCCATGCCGAGAGATGTGGGAACAGTCCAGTCGCTCAACTTTGAACCAGCAACTGTGACAATCGCAAAAGGGGGAAAAGTCACCTGGACCAACAACGATCCCCTAGCCCACACCGTGAGCTCAACTAGCGTCCCGTCAGGTGCGCAAAGCTTTGAGTCTGGAAACATGGCCGGCAACGCAACATACACTGTCACCTTCACTGTCGACGGGACATACTACTACAATTGTGCCTACCATATCTGGATGCACGGGACAGTAATCGTCACGGGATGATACTTGACCAGCGGCCTCTTTTCGAAGGAGTAGCCGGATCGACGTGGGCCGGGCCCAACCATCTTTGGGAACATCCTTATCTTCAGCCCTCTGAGAACCGCTTAATCGGGACGTTTGGTTCCGCATAATTCCTACCGTGCATTGATCATCCTAGGCGTAATAGTAGCATCGGTCGGAGTATACTTCTACGTCGCAACAGTCCTACTTCCCTCTCAGAAAACCCCCTCGCCGATGGTACCGATCCATATTCCAAAGTACTCGTCGATACCCCCAGGTAACTGGCACAATTTTACCGACCTCTCATCTCCCACGTTCCCTTACCCATTCAATTTCACAGTAATGATTGGATTCAATAATACGATCGAATGGATAAACGACGACAGCATTGCTCACACTGTCACTTCACTCCAAATCCCCCCCGACGCACCCACATTCAACTCAGGCCTGATCGAGCCAGGAAAGACCTTTACACTTTCACTGACGGTTGCGGGTGTTTACAAGTACACCTGCATGTGGCATAACTGGCTCGCCGGAGTGATAACTGTCAAACCGGCATAAGTGCTGAGATGCCAATACATGGTTTAGAAAAAGCAGAACCTGTGTCCGTCGCTCGTCCGAGTGCGTGTTTCTGTTTCTTGCTATAGTCGGGGGATGAGACGCTGCATTCTCTTCGGTGTTCGTCCGCTCCTGCCTGGTCCGGCCACAGGGTTTGCAAAGGGTAGGGTTGATAGGAACTGGGGTTTCTGCCGGGCGTGGGTCACGGCCTCGAAGCCTGAGGCCAGCTTGATGAGGGTGGGCTCGCTGAAGGCTGTGCTGAAGAACGATATCCCTAGGGGAACTCCGAACGACATCCCCGACGTAGGCCAGGCCGGGTTGTCGGTCGGAGCAACTATCGCGTCAAGGTTGTTGTCCGCTAGAAGCATATCGATACCCTCAGTCGCCCCGATAAGCTGATCATGAGCTAGCGCGTCGTTGTATGAGAAGCCGAAGGCTTGCGTGACAGTTGGATCCGTGCTGAACGATTGGGCCAATAGGAAGATCTCCTGGCCGAAGAACGGCATCTCCCTTGAGGCGTTATTGTTGTTGAAGTCGATAGCGTCTTGGAGGGTTCCGTCTGCGATGGGTACCCCTACGCGTGTGGCAAGATATTTCTGAAGGTCTTGCACGAAGTCGAACAGTAAGACTGTAAATTCAGCAGCTCCGCTGAAGATGTCGGAGAAGTGTGGAAAGAACACGTCCGCCAGGGTGGCCCCGGCATTCTCCATCGCTGTCAGACTGGCCTCAAAGACAGCGTCGGTGTGGGCGCTGAACCCCTCGAAATCCCGGGAAACACCGATCCGGGCGCCTCGCAGCCCATTGGGATTCAGAAAGGCCGTATAGTCGAGAGGGATGCTGGGACGTGGCTGGTTCAGCTTGCCCAGCGGGCTGGTGCTGGTGGCTGGGTCTCGAGGATCAGGGGTCCTCTGGGCAATTGCCGTGAGGACCGTCGCGGCGTCTGCGACTGTTCGGGCGTGGGGGCCGACGGTGTCCTGGGTGTGTGAGATCGGGACGACCCCGGCTCTACTTACGAGCCCAACAGTGGGCTTGATGCCGACAACACCATTCATGTTGGCAGGGCAGACGATGCTACCATCGGTCTCGGTGCCAATGGAGACTGCCGTTAGGTTTGCAGATGGGGCCGCGCCGGAGCCTGAGCTGGAGCCGCATGGGTTCCTGTCAATAGCATAGGGGTTGTTGCACTGGCCTCCACGACCACACCATCCACTACTGGAAAAGAACGATCGGAAGTTAGCCCACTCGCTGAGGTTTGTCTTGCCCAAGACTACTGCTCCTGCCTTCCGCAGGTTCGCTGCGACGGTTGAATCCTTCGGCGCAGGTGTCCCGACGAGAGCGAGCGAGCCTGCTGCTGACTGCATCTTGTCGTGAGTGTCAATATTATCCTCGAATCGAGCTGTGAGGCGATGGTTGTAGCGTCCGGGTTGGTCTGGAGTATGGAGTTGAGAAACGGCCCGCTGGCGTCAATGGCCGTGATCCGGGAAAGGTACATGTTGACGAGACTCAGAGACTTGAGTGTTCCAGCAATCATCTGGGCCTGCAGCTGGGCGATAGTTGCCTCCTCAATGCTAGAAGCCGGGCCGGTTTGGAACAGAGAACTCGGGGTTTGAGTTTGAGTGGCAAGAGAAGGAAGAGTTCCCAGGATTGTTGCTGAACTAGCGGCAACAGCCGCCGCTCCAGCGGTGAATTTCAGGAAGTCTCTCCTAGAAACTCCTTGCGAAGTTCCTTCAGTCTCAGAGGTTGTTGATTCTACCAACAAGACACCTCCAAAGATACAAGCGAAAAACCCCTTTTGTTCCAAGTTGAATTATAACAGTTTCGTATGAGGGATGTCCGCGGATCGCTGTCGGGTTAGGCTCTATATCTTTCACTTGTCTGGGAAGGACTCGCCGGGCGGATATTTCTCAATCCGACTATTCAATAAGATAAACCAAAGCCATCCGTAGGCTTG
>VBBG01000067.1 GCA_005882905.1 Candidatus Bathyarchaeota archaeon
GACTAATAGTAATCGCTACTCCTTAGGCTTGGTAAAGGTCCGGGTCAGGGTATACTTGAAGGAAGAGAAGACTGTTATCCGCTTCCTGTGAATCAGGACCTCGACTAGGGCAAGGGCTAGAAAGAGTATCGCGACCCAGAACCTGATCTGGACAAGGACCGTAGAGGCGAGCCATAGTCCGAAGAGGATTGTCGCGTTCCTCATATCATACTCCAGATCCAAGAGACACATGCACGCGTACAGCGACTGGGTCATCGTCAGCAAGACCTCGTCCCGATGCGCCAGAATCGGCACGGAGTCTAATGCACCGAGACTAAATGCAAAGACCACGGGGATGATCGCCACAAGGGCGGTCAGCTCGCTGACAGCAGATGAGACAAAGTTGAGCAATGCCATGGGCGCAAGCTTGATCTTTCTAGCCCAGTGAAAAGCGGTCACTTTCTCGGGAAATTCCGACAAGAACGGGGCAATCCACTGAATGAAGAAGAAGCCAGCTCCCGCGCCGAAAAGTGCGACCGCGATAGTGTTGATCGAATCAACGAACGGTTGTGATATGAACACGAAAACTAGACCAGATAGAAGGAACAATCCTACAATAGCCCCTATCCTGGTACGTTTTCCACGGAGTCTTACTATCGCCTTGGGAGGCGCGTCCAAAACCTCTTCGGGATCCTCCTTTTCAGAGGGAAGTCTTGACAAGATCGTCATGTAGACAATGAAGATTGCAAGGAGCACACCTGTATCAAGAAGGTCCAGGGCTCCTCTGAACCAGATGATCGCGTAGAAGGCGGTCGCAGTCAGCATGAATGCAATTTCTACACTCTGTTCTCTCCGAAGGGCAATCACGCCGCTACCCTTCAACCCATTCCTACGCCTCTGAACTATCGCGGTGAACAGGATCAGTGGCCACCCGAGCCCAGTCAGCAGCCTGTTGGCCCCGGTGAAGTTCGCGGTGACATTCGGAAGCCAGTTAGCAGGGTCCTTGCCCGCGTTCCATGTGATGGCTCCCTCGACGAAGAATTCGGGAAGAGTCTGTACAATAGCAACTATCGCTAATGCAAGACCCTGGCTTATCGAGAACTGAGAGGCCTCTGCAGCCCAGGCAATCATCATAGCGGCAGAAACCACAGCGACAAATGTCAAGAGCGCGACCAGATAGGTCAGGGAAGAGTACGAGGCGGAGAACTCTTCAAGCGCGATGACAACAGCCACTCCAACTATAGATGTAAGCACTAGGATCGCGTAGCTAGCTCGAACCCAGCTCACTCAGGAAGCACTCTCTCGACGCCGAACTCTCGGCCTATTTCTTTACTCTTTGGGGCAGTCTTCGAAAGACACTCTGATGTCGAGTAGAAGAAGCGACGAAGGATTGTCGCTCGAAACCGTTGACCTTTGGACCATGGACCTGTCCTACGTTCAGAATTGAACGGCGGGCTTATCTACAGCGTGGCTATTCCATTCTATACGGATATCCAAGTGGTCTGATGTCGGACAAGCGATTTGTCCAACAGTCCGGTATCGACGCCTTCAACGGAAACGAGCTAATAGTAAAAGGCGCACTGGAAAGCCAGGTCGGCCTCATAGCAGGCTACCCTGGATCACCCGTAGCAGAAATCTTCACGATTATGGAGGAGAACGCGGACATTCTCCGTGAGGTTGGACTCTGGGGCGAGATGACAAACGACGAGTCGCAGGGTGCGGCTGCCCTCAGTGGCGCCATGGATGTAGGCGTGAACGCGATAGCCGTCATGAAGAGCGTTGGACTAAACGTCGCCGCCGACACCATCAACATCATCAACTACTCAGACAAGTACGGTCTGAGCGGGATGAAGGGAGGAGCAGTCGTCGTATGCGGCGACGACCCCCACGCCTCCAGTACCCAGGTAGCGGGAGACAGCCGCGCGTTGATGGAGCTTCTGAAGATGCCCATCATAGAACCTAGCAATCCGCAGGAGATCAAGGACTGGATTGGAGAAGCCCTCAGACTCTCAGTCCACTCGAACCTGGTCGTAGGCTACCTCATCACAACCTACCTAGCCGAAGGAGGTGGGAACGTTCAGCTCTACGAGAACAAGTCCCCTGAGATCAGCTTCAAACACCCAATCACCCTCGACATCTCGAAAGTCGACATCAAACGGAAAGTCAGCATCCCACCCAACACGTGGGATCTTGAAAAGGAGATTATTCGGGACCGTTTTCCGAGAGTCCACGAGTACGTTCGAGAGCATGCTCTGAACAAGATTCTCTATTCAGACGGTAAGAAGCATAACATCGGTTTTGTCGCTGCGGGAATCTCTTACAGCTACCTGGAACAGGCTCTCTGGGAGCTGGGCTGCGACGAACAGTTCCCAATCCTCAAACTTTCCGTAACCTTCCCTATAGACCCCGAAATCTTAGAGCAATTCTCGAAGCTCGCCGATAATATCGTGGTCGTGGAGGAGAAGGGGCCGATAATCGAGAATCAGATCAAGACAATCCTCCGAGACATGGTCCAAGACGGAAAGATCACCAAGGAACCCAACGTCTGGGGAAAAGTATTCCCGAAGGACGAGGACGGGTTTCCTGAGGAGAGCGGACTAACCCCGTCGACCCTCATCGAGAAGATCGGGGGACTAATCCTCGATATCGGAGACCGGATCGCGAAGTATGATGAGAAGAAGATCCAAAGCGAACTAGATCTCCTGACAGAGATCAAAGCATACGGAATACTGGTACCTCCTCGGTCTCCGGGATTCTGCGCCGGCTGTCCCCATAGAGAGACGCTCAGCGCAGTCCACTCGATGAGAGAAGAGCCGGCTCACAAGGACATCTTCGCCCACGGAGACATCGGTTGCTACTCGATGAGCTTCCTCCCGCCCTTCGGTGAGATGCACAACCTAACCGCCATGGCCCTAGGCGGCGCCGCCGGGAGCGGCATGGACCCGTTCGTAACCAACAAGCAGTACGCGTTGATGGGCGATTCGACATTCTTCTGGAGAGGCATGACAGCCATCTCCAACAGCATCAAGGAAGCCCAGGACATCCTCTACATCATACTCGAAAACAAGAACACGGCCATGACCGGCCACCAGCCAACCCCCGAATCGGGCCACAACATCATGGGCGACAAGACCACAGCCCAAGACATCGAGAGCATCGTCCGAGCAATGGGACAGGGACAGATCTACATCAGAAAGATGCCTCCCTCAAACCGGGAGAAGTACATGAAAGAGCTCGACAAGGCCTTCGCCATTCCAGGCGTTAAAGTGGTCATCGCGGACAAGGAATGCGGAATAACATTCCACAAACGAAAACGCGCGGAGAGAAACCGGATTATCGATCGGCAGGGATTCATCCCCCGCGAAGAGTTCGTCAACATATCACAAGAAGTCTGCGAAAACTGTCGCGAGTGCACAAAGAACACCGGCTGTCCGGGACTGACGATCATAGACACGGACTATGGCGAGAAGATAGGCATAGACCAGTCCACATGCGTCAGCGACACCTACTGCACCAAGATAATGGCCTGCCCCAGCTTCGAGAAAGTGATAGTCACAAGAAACAAGCCTCCGAGACCCCGCGTCAGAAAGATCTCCCTCGACGATATCCCACCCCCAAA
>VBBG01000068.1 GCA_005882905.1 Candidatus Bathyarchaeota archaeon
AGGTCAAGGTGATCGTATTCGACATTTCCAGCGAGTATCCCTTCCTCCTCATGGACCTGTTTGCAGAGGACAAGATCTCATCAAAGATTATTCTCGAAAACCCTGTTACCAACGCCGAGCAGTTCTATGCGAGTGTCGTCAAGCCACGGGAGTATGAGGACGACGACCGGGTGCGGAAGGTCTTCGCTCGAATCTTCGGCCAGAAGAAGATCACGTATTATCTCAAACCAGAATCGAAGATCCCGACATTCGGGGACATTCTCGACGAGCTCAACAGGCAGCGAAACGAGAGCTTGGACAAGCCCCACTATGTCAACGCTCTAGACCGGATCCGCCAAGAGGTTGTAGACTACAAGGCCGGCCACGAGGTGACCGACTCCAGACCTATCGACGAGGAATTTGTCAAACACTTCGACGAGTGGGGACGAACGGCCATCGACGAGTTCAAGATCTCAGACCGAAGCGGAGTCTACGCATGGGCTACCAGTCGGCTAACCCTACTGGACAATCTGAAGCGAGCTGAGAAGGAGAAGAGGACTACCGGAGGTCTCGACATACAGGGAATCAGAGACCTCGTGGAGAAAGAGTCCCGGCTCACCTGCATCTCAATATCGGACCCCTACGTCATCAAGGAGCTAGTCGTGGACCTAGCCCGCGAGTTCCTCCAACGACGTAAACGGTCCTTCAAAGTCAAGCCGTACTTGCTCTTCGTATTCGACGAGGCACAGGAATTCGTCCCTGACCTCAGCGGCTCGTCTGGCATTGACAAGGACTGCTCCAAAGTCGTAGAGACGCTATTGAGACAGGGACGGAAATACGGTCTCGGGGGGTGTCTCGCCACACAGAGGATAGCGTATCTCAATACGAACGCCCTGCAACAGCTCCATACATACTTCGTAGGAACACTACCCCGACCCTATGATCGGACAGTGGTGAGCGACACGTTCACCATCGACAAACAGATTCTCGAGAAGACCCTAGAATTCGCCCCTGGAGAATGGCTACTTTCAAGTTTCATAGCAACGGGAATGGAGAACGTCCCGATATTCATCAAAGCTGATAATGCCGAAGCTGAAGTGGAAAATACCCTTAGCAAGCTCACTTAGGTCTGCATATCCGCAGTTGTGCTTTCGACAGAGTATTCTGGGATGATCTGAACTTTGGCGACGAAAGCGGGGAACCATCCCTTTGCCTTGGGTCGAGTCTAAAACGCGGGGCTTGCTTGGGTCGAGCGCTGAGTCTAGCGGTTACTTGTGATCTTTCTTTTCGGTGTTGTCTAGGCTGATCGCGTAGGACAAGACTAGGTAGGGGTCGAAGGCTGGGTTGAGCATTTCAATCCCGTAAGAGTCTCGGACGGAGACCCATTTCTTGTGGATCTGAGCGATTGGCTGGCCGTCCATGTTTTGAATGTAATAGTCGTGGGCCAAGACGTTCCCGTTTATCTTGGCTATCTCTTGGCCTGTCGGGTCTTCCATCCACCATGCTTGACCGATAAGTTTCAACAGCTTCTTCACTTGAGCCACCAGTTGTCCCTGCGAGTCGTACACCTCGTACGTTGGGCGGATGGTCAGAACTTTTCCGTGGATCTCGCCTAGTCTCTGTCCGTTAGGAGTTTCGTACCAGAATTTCGGCCCGAAGCTAACTAACTGCTTCTTCACGTAGGCGAGTTGATTCCCGTTGCGATCTTTTATCCCGAAAGTGTCTCTCAGTGCGAGGATCTTCTGTTCGACTATGTAGCTGTTCCCGCTGAACTGGGGCACTAATCTTGAGAATGTCGTGGGCGTTGCGTACGTGGTTGTTGATGCTAAGGATGCTCCGCATGTCGGACAGAATGACGACCCACTTCCAATAGCCTCTCCGCAGTTTGGGCATCTGCTGCTTCCCATCATAGGATTCTGGCCAATCGCTGGGCTGGGGTCTGAACTAAAGAAGATTGCAGTACTGCAGTCTGCACGATGAAGAGAGTGGACAGGTTATGACAAATTCGGGGAACCACAAGCAATGCCCACAGATGATCAGAGCCTAAATTGACCAAATAGAGTATGAATCATAAGTTAGCGCGCCTTCACGGTCCGGGACACGAGAAGAGAGAGGAGGACTTCCCCGAGGAAAAACTCGCCCAGAACAACCCCAGATTGCGGATCCAAGCATGCGATTCGAAACCGCAATTTTTCCACGCTGATTCGCGCGGATAACTCGGACCTCCGAAAACGGCCGACCAGCCAATTCTGCGCCACAGACGGGAAATTAAGCCTAGACCGGGTTCAACTGGCAGAGACCCCCTTAAGAAAATCTCGAAAGCAGTTGCTCCCCGCGACACAAAAACCCGTGCATGAGGCATGTCCAAGAGAGAGAATCATCAGCCATGTCCCATGATCGCAGACAAGCGTTCGATCGCGATCAATCCGCTGGCCACAGACCCAGCGAACACTAGAACGCGAAATCTTTCCGTTTTTCACTATCTTTTCTTTTTCTGTTATCTATTTCTCGACCCCCCAGGGGCATGCTAGAACTCCAGAAACGCTTCACACTTTCAACAAAGAGCGGATAGCCCTAATCCAAGAAATTGGGATCTGAAGCGCGCTTGACCCGGAACCCCTACTTGCGGTGGGGCGGCTCGCCGTAAATCCCGTCGATGAACAGGTTCGCCGTATTACACTGTGTACAGAGGCCCAGCGTCTTCGTGACGTAGTCACCCAGTGCAAAGTTCTTGATCTGCTTGAAGGTACACTGCTTACACTTGACGATCTCGAAGACCCGGTTCGGAGCCGGATTCGCCAAGGCGAAGCTCCGCCGGACACGCATCAGCGAAAACGCGACAAATCCGAGCGCCAGTGTAGCCACTACAAAATACAACGCCTCGCTGATCGGACTCCCGCCCACCTGGACGAGATTGACCAACGCGTAGAAGCCGACGAGCACGAGCACAATATAGAGTATCATCAGTGCTATTGATGGGCCGCTCCGCGGCCTCGCCGATGCCACTTTAATGAGACCCTACTGACCTATGCCGATAGTGTTGCCGATCCCGGCCACTATAATAGTATCGCCGGGCTTGCTCCGCTCCACGATCAGACTCTTAATCCTCTCAATCACCTTCTCCCCAGCCTCCAGGATCTCTTTCCGCATAGGAGTAATAGCCTCCAAGATACTCTCCTTCACAATAACCGCGTAGACAGGAATTTTGTTCTTGGTCGCCTCCTCCTCGATCTTGAACCGCTCAGTCCCGATCCCGCCGATAGCGGCGCCGATCCCCTCGCTCACTTCGCCACTGTTCTCCCCCTCCAACTTGAGCGCCGCGTCAATCATGACCACCATCGAGACCTTCCCTCCATTCTCTTCTATCAGCGATCGTATAGCGTCCCCCGGCTTTCCAACATTCCCCCCTGGACCCTCGGCCTTCAATGCGATAATCCTCCGATCCTCCAAAGTCGTCTCCGCCACGATAACGTCCTTCTCGACCTTCCGCTGTGACTTGTCCTTCATCAGCCTCGACGCGACCAAAGGACCAATGCCATCCCCGATAGGTTGACCCTCAGCAAAAGCTCGCGCCGCACCCAGATACGCCTCCGCCTCCTGCATAATCAGCGGCAAGAGAGCCTGGAGCTGGATTATGATGAATATACTGTTCGTCTTCTTCCCCAACAGGTAGAAGTGGCGTATGATACGGTAGATCGTGTTCAACGCCCAAGACGCCTCCACCAAGTTCGAGAGATTGTTCAGCTGAGCCGGATCAGCGCTCGGTGCAATCCTGTGAACATCCTCCTTGAACTTCATCTCATGAACATCCAACAAATGGTCGAACTTGCTCACAATCCCCGACGGGTCCATATCGACAGGCGTGATGAGGAACTGCTCCATGAGCACGTTCAGCTGAGGCATAGGATCAGACGTCGGCTTGCCAATCTCCTTCACCGTCTTCAAAGTCAAATCCTTGGCCTGGCCCCGGATGACATCAAGGCGTCGCAGACCCCGGTCAATGTCCCACATGTACTGGCGCATCTGCAGCTTCTGACCAAAACCGAAGAAGAGCAGGATGAAGAGCAGCGTGAACGCGATCTGTGTAATATTGCCTACATTGCCGAAGAGGTCGCCGAGCAGATCAAGCGGGACAACGGTCAGCAAGAACGGAATCTAAAGGATACTTCCGACTCCAAGTTCGAAAATGGAGTTGGCAGCGGTCAGGGCTTCGCGTGGGCTCTCGCACCACACTACCACCGAGATCGCCTGGGAGATTCACTTCCGTGTTCGGAATGGGTACGGGTCCTAGCTCCCAGCTATGGCCGCCAACCCCAGAAACCGGCAGAGAAAACGCCTAGTTAAGCCTTCCCGGAAAATCAGTACGAGAACGAAGGCTGAGGAGCAATATGATGATAATCAGACTTTTTCTTCCGAACAAGAACCGCCAGGATCAACAGAAATAGGATAACGCCTCCCGCCACCAACAGAAAGATAGGTATCCCGGACACTTTGAGGGTGGTCAGGTTCGGAACCCCGTTAACCACAACCGTAGTCTGGCCCTGCCCCGGCGTAAACTCGCTCTTGTAAGCACGAACCGTCACAACAGGACTCGAACTCTGAAGCGGCGTACCGAATATCGCCGTATAGTTTCCATTACCCGAATCAGAAATCGAGTAGAAACTACCCCCCGGCACTGAAGACGAGAAATTGAGCGAGGCTCCCGGAACAGTATCAGTCCCATTAGTGACCTTGATCATCAACGTAATCTCTCCACCAGGCGTAATCGAGGACGGTTTCGGCGAGACTGCGACGGTCAACAAGGGAAACGGGTTCACGGTAATACTCGTCTGGTTCGTCGCACTAAGATATCCTGTCAAACTCGCAGTGACTTGGACAGTTATGATTACAGTGGAAGTTATCTGACTGGGCGGTGGCGCTGTAAAGTTCACCTGATAGATCCCGATGCCAGTTGGCACGGGCTGGGAGAGCATCCAGCTTATTGGCGGTGGAGTTGTGAAAGTCAGGTTGGTTCCCGCCTGTGGGGCTGTGCTGTTCCTCACGGTTATCGTCAATGTCGCATTCTGTCCCGGCTCGAGGACCGTGGAGCTAGAAGTTATCGTGTCGAATAGTCTCGGCACGGTCGCACCCAGCGCATAGACCTTGCGGTCCTTTGAGCCGAAGAAGACCCGGCCGTCGGCTACAGCAGGCGAGGAGGAGACTTGTCCACCCGCAAGGTATCTCCACCGTAATGTTCCCGTGGTCATGCTCAGCGCGTAGAGGTAGCGATCATTAGATCCAACATAGAGAGTACTCGATCCTAGCGCGAGAGCTGGAGAAGACGTTACAGGCCCGATCGTGCCTGCCGCTGGATATCGCCAGATAGTAGTACCGGTTGTTGAATTGAGCGCATAGACGATTCCCGCGCCAGTCCCGAAATAGACAATCCCATTATAGATAGCCGGGGTCGTCGCGTTTGTCCCGCCCCCCGTGTTGAAGGACCAGACAAGACTGCCGGTGGCCTGGTTGAGAGCCAGGAACCTGTTGCCATCGAGACCAATGTACACGTTACCATAGGCCTCGGCAGGAGCGCTGGTAACTGTTGTTCTTATCCCAGTACCATAGCTCCACAGCTGGGCTCCCGTCGTCTCGTTGAGAGCAATTATCAAAGCCGGGTTGAAAGCGCCCACTCCAAAGAAGACCCGCCCGTTACTGACCGAGAGGGAGCCTTCGATGTAGTCCGAGATGCCCGTATTTTTCCAGATCACCGCGCCCGTCTGCGGATCCACGGCAAGCACTTCGGCGAAGCCTGAGGACGGCGACAGAAACGTACCGTAGAATAGCATGCCATCAGCCAGGACGGGAGAAGACGTGACGGGCGTGAGATTATCGTTCGCTATCCTCCAGTTTACCGCACCGTTCTGCTCGTTGAGAGCGTACACGTACCCATTCTTGGAGGAGACGTAGACCATCCCGTTGCCGACCGCGGGGGTTCCTATGATGTTCCCGCCGGTCGGAAATGACCAGATTAGAGAGCCCGTGTACTCGTCGAGCGCGTAGACAGATCCATCATAGGACGGGATGAAAACGTAACCATCCGCGACCGCCGCTGATGGATAGACAAGATTTCCAGTCGTGAAAGTCCACATCGGGGTCGCGGAGGCAGGACCAGAGGCAGGAGTGACCCCGGCACGCTGAGCATCATAGTGGAACATAGTCCAAGGATAGTCGGTTGTTCCAATTGGACCCGCGTTGAGAACGGGACTGGGCTTACTTCCTTGGTTATCTGTGGCTATTGGGAGAATGAACATGGAGGATAGGGCGAGCACTAAGAGTAAGATCGGCTTCCTCAACAGTATCGCCTAGTGCTCCCGCCTCATCATCACTGAATGCTAGTGACGGTCCCCGGAACTAAAGACGGGTGTTACCGGCCGACCGGACGAGAAGGGATACCGCCCAGCCGCGAATCTCCGAAAGCCAGATTAATCCACTCCGCGACGGGTCGGAGCTAGGCGATGTGTCCTTGATATTCGCGTTCCTGATCTTCTTCCGGGTAAGACCGCTCACCGAGGCGGATAAGAAGAAAGCTGCGACCGGTTGGGAAGAGTTCAAGAAGAAAATGCCGAAGGATGTTGCGATCGTCTCCGAGTATGCCCATATCTGGGGTACCACGTATAACGGGATGATACTCGTCGAGTCACGCGACCTGTCCGCCTTTCATGATTTCTGGCATCGTTTCCGCGAGACGACGCGCTGGTATGTGCCGGAGACGAAGACGTACATCGCCCAGAAAGAAGAATAGCAATCGAGATCGGCTGGTTCCTCCACCGAGGTCAGCGATCCTCGATGTAACTGTAGCACGCGTGACCTGAAAGGCAGTTTTGCCCATCTCTCCATCTTAACCAATAGCAATCCTGTCCGAGCTGACTCCTTTGTTGGATGCAAACGAATCTGAGATGCTCGGGATACTCTTTGGAGACGGCTCGATGTCTAGGAGACACGGCTCTTTTCAGATCTGCATAACCGGTCACAAATTCGATGACTCAGAGTATCTGATCGGCCGAGTACGCCCGATGTTCGAAGAACTCTTTCAAACCTCCTTCAAGGTACTGCTAGTAAAAGATGAAAGTACGATGATCCTCTACGCGTATTCTAAACGAGTTGCCCTAATCCTCCACGAATGGGGCATGCCTTTGGCCGAAAGAAATTGTCCCATCTGACACCAGCTCTCGCTTTAGATGAAGTATCTTTCATCAGAGGCCTATTCGACACGGACGGTTGCGTATATCGAAAATATGGCCCCTACATTCAAATTCAGTTCAAGTTCGCTTCCCTATCCCTACTCGCGTATGCTAGACAGACTCTGGCAAAACTCGGGCTTCATCCTACATCGATTACGAGCGATGATACGAAGTTCAGATTCTTCCTCAGCAGACAAGCTGAGGTAGACCGTTTCTTCAGAGTCGTAAAGCCAAAAAACCGAAAGCATCTTAGAC
>VBBG01000069.1 GCA_005882905.1 Candidatus Bathyarchaeota archaeon
GATTGTTGTCAATGTGACTGTTCCTTTGGAGACTGCGGTGGGCGGGTCTGCGACTCGGACGGTTGAGGTGTGGGACGGGTCGGCGGGGGCGCTTGCGTCTAGACTTTTGCCGAAGGAGGTTAGGCTGGTGTCGGCGTTCAATAATGTGAGCGCGGAGATGCTGAACGATCTTTCTCGAGATGTGGACTGTGATGTGCTGGTCTGTGGGGGGGATGCGGAGGCGAAGAAGACGGTTATTGATTTGGCGAGGGCGATTCCGGGCGTGCGGGCGTTGGATGCTGGATCGTTAGAGAATTCACGGATTGTTGAGCAGTTGACAGCACTGTTGGTCTCTCTCAATATTCGGTATGGGGTCAAGACTGCGGGATTGAGGATTACTGGTGTGCAGTTGAAGAACTGAACGTGTTTTGTGGTGTTAGGTGCAGGTCGGGATAGTAGGTAAGCCGAACGCTGGCAAGAGTACCTTCTTCAGTGCTGCGACTCTGACGGTCGTCGCTATAGCCAATTACCCCTTCACGACTATCAAGCCGAATCGTGGAATCTCCTATCTCCGGACTCCGTGCGTCTGTCGAGAATTGGGGATTCAAGACCAGCCGAGGAACTCGCGGTGTGTCGATGGCGAGCGGTTCATTCCGGTAGAGCTGATCGACTGCCCTGGTCTTGTGCCTGGCGCCTCTGCCGGTAGGGGTCTCGGGAACCAGTTCCTCGACGATCTCCGTAAGGCCGATGCTCTGATTCACGTCGTTGACGCTTCGGGTACAACCGATTCCGAGGGAAAGCCGTCGGCGACAGGTGCGCATGACCCTGTTGAGGACATTGGATTTCTCGAGAAGGAGCTCGAGGCGTGGACGCTTCAGATTCTGTTGAAGGACTGGGACAAGGTCTCGCGCAAAACCGGTCTGACGAGTGAAGAGGCGGTGGAGACGATGGCTGAGAGACTGAGCGGTCTGGGGATGAAGAAGTTCCAGGTCGAGGATGCTCTGAAGCTGGCGGGTCTGCGGGGAAAGCCTTCTGAATGGTCTCGGGAGGATCTTGGCCGTGTCGTTGGTTTTCTGAGGAGGGCGGCGAAGCCTATGCTAATAGCTGCGAACAAGATCGATCTTCCATCGTCAAAGGAGAACGTGGTGAGGATTAGGCAGAATGGGAGTCTGATGGTGCCGGTCTCGGCTGAGGCGGAGCTTGCTCTGAGGCGAGCGGTGGAGAAGGGTCTGATCTCCTATAGGCCTGGGGATCCGGACTTTTCTGTGAACGCGAGCGCAAAGCTTAGTCCCGAACAAAAGGCGGGTCTAGAAATGATAAGAAAACAGGTTCTGGCTCCAGAGGGAGCGACTGGGGTCCAAGAGTGTATCAACTCGGCTTTCTTCAAGCTGCTGGACATGATCGTGGTTTATCCAGTGGAGGATCCGGAGCGGTGGACTGATCATTCGGGGAACGTTCTGCCCGACGCAATTCTCATACGGAAGGGGGCGACTTTGAAGGAGCTTGCTCTGAGGATCCATACCGACCTCGGCGAGCGGATGTTGTATGGTGTGAATGCTAGGAATGGGATGAGGCTGGGAGAGTCTTACGTCTTGAGCAGTGGGGACATTGTGAGCGTGGTCAGCGCCTCCTAGACCAGGACTGGTCTCCAAGGAGAATTAGTGGTCCCCAGTGGATGGAGAGTAAGCTGGAATCACTAGGCCTTAACAAGCGTGGACCCTCGAACAAATGTCACTCTTGTGTCGCGGGAATTTTTTTATTTCTAAATCCCGGGAGGGTCCCCTTGCAATCTGAACCGTCTCTGGGCGAGATTATCGATTTTTCGCGCAAAACGGGCTTATCACCCGTTTTCAGTAAGTGCTCACGAGGGGACTGCAAGCGTGAATAAGGCGCTCTGTGGGACCCCTCCCGGATTGCTGATCCGGGTGTATTCTGGGCGATTTTCCAGATTGGATGTTTTCCAAAAAGCTGTTGTGCCGTGAGCATCAACGCTTTCGAGATTTCTATGCTGGTAACGGGTTTGGTAACAGTGGATGCAGCTTGGAGGAGGATTACCGTTTCCGGAGGTCGCGAATCAAGGGAGGAAAGTCATCGTGAGAAATCCAGTTATGTTAACCCCTAGATTCTAGAGGATTCGGAACCGGACTTGACCATTGAAAGTGTTTCATCAAGCCGTGAATGTACCAGACTCGGACGTCTGTTCTCGTCCCCTCGATGGTTTTGGTCTGAAGAAGTTTTTCTCCCGAGTGGCTGGTCCAGTAGGTCAGCGCTTCCTCCAATGCAACTCCAGATATGTCTGGGAAGGCTATTACGAAGTCTTCGAATGTCAGCTCAGCTGTCGGGTTCAGATACGGATCCTCGAAGCGTCTTGAGAATAGCTCGACTATTCGTTCTATCGGTAGCGTTCTCTCGACTGCAGGCTTGTGTTTGTGACTTGTCTTGGAGTGCTTGGCCATACACTACGCCAACGTATTCTGAGGTGGTTGGGGGACGGCCTACGATATGGCACTAGTTGTACTGGACCTTCCCGCTTCCAGTTTCACGAATCGGATTCCACGGAGTGGCCGAACTGTCAAATCTGTCGTTCGGGATGGATCATGAAGCTCTGATTCTTGCTCCAGACACGACATCCTTCTCTACTATCGCCCCGGGACCCAGCCAAGCCCCCGAACCTATCTTGACCCCGGGAAGTATGGAGACATTGATCCCGGTTTTCACCTTGTCGCCCAGAATCGCGCCGAGCTTTCTCCTATTGCTAGCTACAAGCGCGCCTCGAACCCTTGACTTCACCTTGGCATTGTCAAATCTAAGATTCGCTGTAATAGTCCCGGCTCCCAGCGAGCATCCTTCCCCCAGTATGCTGTCCCCGACGTATGAGAGGTGAGGAATCTTCGTTTCTGCCATGATGATGCTATTCTTCACCTCGCAAGCGGCGCCGACCTTCACATTCTCTCCAAGAGACGAAAAAGGTCTCAGGTAGGCGTTTGGACCTATCTCGCACTCTCTCCCCACGATCAAGGGTCCTTCCAGACGCGATCCCTCCTTGACCACAGAACCTTCCTCAAGAACGACGGAACCTTCAATATGGACGCCCTCCTCGACCTTACCCTTCGACAGGCTCTCTTTCTCGGAGATGATTGCTCTCTCGTTGGCTTCGAGAAGGTCCCAGGGATAGCTTATCCCTAGCCACTGCGCTCTGTCCAGTTCATGTACGCCTATGTTCTCTCCCTGGCTGATCAGGATTCTCAGGGAATCTGTCAGCTCGAACTCTCCACGCTTTGATCGCTTTGTCTTTTCTATAGCGGAGAAGACAGACTTGGTCATCAGGTAGAGTCCCGCGTTGACTAGTCCCGGGGCCCGCTTGGGAAGTTTCTCCCGGATTTTGGCCACTCGGCCGTTCTTGGTTTCTATTACTCCGAACGGAGACGAATCCTCCACGGGTGCCGTGGCGATAGAGATGCCTTCGTCAAGCTGTGCCTTTGCGAGAAAGTCCTTCACAACCCTCTTTTCATAGTAGTCGTCTCCGTACATGACGAGAAAACGGTCTTCGGCCTTGAGCTCATCGCCTGCGGCTGCCACTGCGTCCGCGGTTCCTCGGGGAGTTCTCTGTTTCACATATTCTATCTCGCAGTTGACTTTCCCTCCGTCGCCAAACCTTTCTCGAATCGTTTCACTCTTGAATCCGACCACCAGTATGACTTGACGA
This sequence comes from Candidatus Bathyarchaeota archaeon, assembly GCA_005882905.1. Classification (GTDB taxonomy): domain Archaea; phylum Thermoproteota; class Bathyarchaeia; order 40CM-2-53-6; family 40CM-2-53-6; genus 40CM-2-53-6. The sequence continues at coordinate 3,686 of VBBG01000069.1, forward strand.
ATCCCTGCATCGGCGATGGCTTCGATTGTCCGTTCTACTATCGGCTTGTTAGCAATCGGAAGAAGGGGCTTTGGCCTGGTCTCGGTGAGAGGCCACAGCCTTTCTCCTCTGCCCGCCGCCAAGACGACGGCTTTCAAGTCAAGTTCGTCCTTTGAGAACCCGGCTTATCAAGGCGAGGGTATCCTTTACAATTCGGCCGGCCACCGAGGGCCTCTTCGACTCTGCCGTCACTCGTAATACTGGTTCGGTTCCGCTCTCTCTGACGAGGACCCAGGAATCCTCGGAGCTGACCCGTAGGCCGTATGTCGAATCCGTTGTCGAGTTCTTTCCGACAATCTTCTCAAGCCCTTCAGAGAGCAGTTTCGGATCCAATCGTGACGCGCTTTTTGAAACG
>VBBG01000070.1 GCA_005882905.1 Candidatus Bathyarchaeota archaeon
CGTACACGTCGGTGACGGATCGAACGACATGCCGGTCTTCCGAGTTGTCGGCTACTCTATCGCGCTAAACACCAACTTAGACAAGGTCAAGAAAACGGCCTCATACCAGATGGAGACCGATAATCTGCTGGACGTGTACGAGCATATTCGCTCGGTTATCTCGAAGCCAGGATCAATAGATTAGCGAACTACTCAGCTTCAGCTTCTTCTCGTCCAGCAAGAAGGCGACCTCCTTGAGTCTTCTTGCCCTAGCCAGCTCCAGCGCCAGTTGTTGGAACGAAAACGCAGCCTCTAAACCAGCGACAACGGGATCTCCGGCTCGAATGTCCAGAAGGTGCGAGTGAAACCCGTTTTTTGATAGAGCCCGTGAGATGTGAGCAGTCTTTCCATCTTGACGTGAAGCCAAACAGACAATGTTGTCACTCGTTTGCAGTGAGAACAGCTTTGAGTGGCCGAGCTGCTCGGTCTGTACATAGTCCGCGGGCAATCCAAGAACCTCGTGGATCTTGAACGCGCCATAGGCGGACAGAGCATATCCGATCCCGGATCCCACGAACAAGAATCCTCCTCGAGGAACCGTCCTCAAACCGCGTGCCCACTGCTTCGCACGTGCCTCAGCCTTGTCAAGATCGCGGAGTCTTGGAAGAGTTCTGATTCTGGAAGCGAGAGCGAGAAGGCTCATCGTGAAGCTCACCGTCCCAGACGCGACAAATCCTAGTAATCTGCTGGGGAGGGGAAGAGTCTCGTCACATTCCTTTGCGAGTGGACTTGCCGGGTTCGCCGTCAGGGCGACCCGCTTCCTCGCCAGCCGTTTGATCCGTCTTGCCAGTTGGAGATTAGCCCTAGTTCTGCCGCTTACAGATGTTATGAAAACAGTCTTGCCAACAGCCAGTTCTGGATATTGCTGAAGCTCGTATGGGTCAGCGGCGCAAGCCTGGCCTTTTGAGAGGTAGCTTGCAAAGAGTGAGCATGAGAATGAGTCTCCCGACCCGATGAAGATCATGTCAGAAGGACGGTGTAGATGTCCACCTTGTGTTCCAGTCTGGTTGGCGAAGACTCGGAGCTCTTCAACCTGGCCCCGTAGCTGCTCCTCCATTACTTCGAGCGAAGAGCTTCTACTCAGCCTTCTCTTCTCTCTGTCTATAGACCCCACCCGAGTAGGTCCATTTCTTGCCGCACTCTTTACACTCAAGATTGAATCCCGTCCGCCATCCGTCTGAGCTTCGTATCTCACCGGTGATTACTAACTCTCCCCGGCAAGAGCAACGGGGAACTATCCTCGACAGAGAACTCGCCCATCCAGCCCCACTAGTACAAACACCTCACGTCTGTTCCGCGTCTTTTTCGTAACAAATATCCTGCTCCAATCGCAAAGTCTCGAAAAAGTGTGCGGGGAGTCCCGCGCAGAGGCGGTATTCTTATATGCCTTGCCCCTTGCCACGTACCACATGGGAGTTCGAAGGATCCGAGGATCGTAAAATCCAGGATATTCGAAAACCCGGTAGCGTGAAGAAAAATATCGTATAAGGTCATGGTGGCCTGCGGCGAACAGACATTCACTTTACTCAGCGAAGATGCGCGGGGGCGCGGAATAACCATCCAGGAGCTTCTCCGAGCGGTAGTCATACCAGACTGGTTCAAAGCCAAGTACGAACCCATCCCCAGACACAATCCGATATCGGAGAGAAGGGTGAGAGAAGAGGAGCCCGTACCGCCGAATTCCCTCTCCAACAAGCTCAGATACTAGTTCCAGCTGCCACATTCCTTCTTTTTCACTCTAGTCGAAGCATTGTTCTTCCATGACTCTATCAGCTAACGAATCTTGCCCCTATAGTTCCAAGCAATATGCGAAAACGTCCAATCACGACGGGTATCGTCGTAAACCCTTCGACATGGAGAATAGTAGCGGAATGGCGAACCCCAACATGTTTGCCGTCAGAACTTTGCGTCGAGCCTTCCCCAGCCCCTCTGTTAGTCCAGTCGGGCAACTAACAACGAGTCTCGGTATGACCCCTCGTTGATCTCGACAAGAAGGTTGTGTCCGATGTGTAAATCGGAGAGAATCACACTCTGGATGGGAGGATATACTGGGGCAATGTACCGGTGTCCGGACTGCGGTTACGTGGGACCGCTAGTCATAGAGACGAGCGACGACGTGCCGAGAGATGAAGACAAAGAAGATCAGGAATAACAATACGTCTTGTAAGAAGTCCTCAAGCCGATTCCGACGACGAACGATAGGTTCTCTTCAGATGAGAGCCATTTCTCTGCCCGCCTTTTCAAAGGCGTCAGTAGCCTCGTCAAGATCCTTCTTGGTGTGCGCACTGGTCACTATGGTTCTGATTCTTGCTTTATCCTTCGCGACCATCGGGTAGACGATCGGGAGGACGAAGACGCCTAGCTTGAACATGCTGTCAGCAAGCCTGCGAGCCTTCCCGCTTTCGCCCACCATCACAGGGGTTATCGGAGTCTCGCTGTTTCCAGTATCAAACCCGAGATCCTTCAATCCTTTCTTGAAATAGCGCGTATTGTCCCAGAGCTTCTTCACAAGCCCAGGGCTCCTCTGCACCAGCTGGATCGCAGCAATGCAAGCACCCTGCACAGAAGGCGGCTGGGACCCAGACAAGAGATAGCTGCGGACCTTGTTCTGAAGATAACTGCACAAGTCCTTCGATCCGACAACGTACCCGCCGACGCAGCCGAATGCTTTCGAGAATGTTCCCATGTCAACATCTACCTTGCCCTCTAGGTGGAAATGGTTGGTGATTCCGCGTCCATTCTCTCCCAATACTCCATCGCCATGAGCGTCATCAACATACGTAATCGCTTGGCGCTCCTTGGCCAGATCCACTATTTGCTTTAGCGGCGCTATGTCGCCGTCCATGCTGAATACTCCGTCCGTGATGATGAGCACTCTCCGAAAATGGTCCGTGTCCTGTAGCTGCTTCTCCAGGTCACTCATGTCTTTGTGTTTGTAGACGCGCCTCGCAGCTTTCGTCATCCGACAGCCGTCGATTATGCTTCCATGGTTCAGCTCATCACTGATTATCAAGTCCCGCTCATCAACTAGG
>VBBG01000071.1 GCA_005882905.1 Candidatus Bathyarchaeota archaeon
TCCTTAAGAGGCTAGGAATGCTCAATCCGAAATAGCCGAAGCAAATCCGTGGTTTTGATTCAGCTCAGTTCCTGACCTAGACACTCTCAGCTGTCTTACTTCACGCCGCTCCTCGGAGGCCCTTGACGTATTCTCGCACGCATTCTTTCTGGCGAATCTCGTTGCATGTAGAGGCTTTCAAGCCACCATGTCATCCCAGCTTCAGTGAACGCTGCCACTTTCTCAGCATCCTTCCTCCGGTTGACCCCGGTTGTCCAACCGATGTTGACAAGATCAAAGTTCCCGGCAATCGATCTGTGTTNNNNCTCCTGAAGGGACCCTGTCTGGGCCAGGAGCCTCCAACCCAGATCGGAATCCTGGGACGCTGCTTGGGCGTCGGGAGAAAGATTGACGGTCCGACATGGTAGTGTTTTCCTCGAAAGCTGAACCTCTTTCCCGACCATAGTCCAGTGACGATTTGCAGGGATTCATCGAGCTTCTCCGCCAAGACGACATTGTCAGGATCCTCTCCGAACCTTGCGTAGTCACAACTCTCGACTGCTCCCAGGCCAACGCTCAAGATTAGTCGTCCATTGGATAGCTGGTCAAGAGTCGCTGTCTGTCGGGCGAGAGTCCATGGCTTGTAGCGTGGGAGCGGAGAGAGCGTGGTCCCAATTCGGATTTTCTCGGTCTTCAGCGCAATGGCGGCGAGTACTGTGAGAGAATCGGATAGCGGAAGCCTCTTGTCCCATTCGACCAGGTGGTCCCATAGAAAGAACCCATCCCATCCAGACTTCTCCGCCTCAACAGCCATTTCCGTAAGAGTCAGGGGATGGGAACTCCTACCGAAATTCGGAACATAGAGCCCGAACTTCAGATTATCCGCTCGATTTCGACCCATGAGATCATTGAGAAGAGTTCGCCGCTTATGGCATACCTAGACGAGTGAAAGTGAAGACGAGGAAAAGAGTGAATGTGGGCGTTGTCGGCGTTTGCAATAGGCCTTGGAGAGCTTCACTACGTTTCGAGCAGGCCTAGCTCTGAGTGCTCGAAGAGATACTGTTCTTTGTCTTGTAACCTAGCTCTGTCATGTCTGGATATTCAACGCGTAAGAGTATTTGGGACGGCATTCTTCATGAAGGACTATCTCACGCGGCTCCCAATGCATAACGATGGTCTCGAGGTCCAGGCCAAGCTCTGCAGCAAATGCAGACAGCTCGTCCTCACTTACCGCCAGTCTACGAAATGTATAGTCTGTGGCGGAATACTCAGGCCGGTCAGCAAGAGTGATCAGACGGGGGCTTGACCGGAGCCGCGCACTGCTTATTCGTCTTCCAGTCGCTCTTCTAGTTCTCTTAGCCGTTTCCTGTTCTGTTCAAGCTCATCAAGCGTGTTAGGACCAACACGCTTAGCACGAGAATGATGACGCTTTACGCCCTCTTCGAGAAGCTTCCGCTTACGAGCCTCCTCCTGCATCTTGAAGAGGAGCCGAGCTTCCTCCCAAGGAGGCAAACGCTTCTTCTCCGGCAAACCGCCACAACTCCGGTACCTTTAGTAGAGCAGCCCGGACTTAAATTCGTACCCTTCACGATTTCATGCTATCTCATGGTTCTCCTCGCTGTTCAAATCTCTCGACAATGTCAATCGGGTTTACTTTTAATAACCGCTCGGGTTTTCCCGCGTTTCGACCGTCCCATTGCGCCAAGATATCTTGAATGACGATTCCCTGACTTTTGCCGAGAAGATCATCAGTATACGGGCTGAGGGCAGCGAGAAGGTACATCATCCGGGCGAGATCACAGTCCTGCCTGCCGATATGGCCATGGCCCAGGATAGTACCGGGCCCCTCGCCATCAAAGTATTTGACGAGATGGGCGTGCCGAAGGTCTGGGACCCGTCCAGAATCCATCTAGTAATAGACCACACATTCCCAGCTGCCGACGAGAAAGTAGCCAATCTTCACCATATGATGCGAGACTTTGCCAAGAAGCACGGAGTCCGGCTGGTGGAGGGAAGCATCTCACACCAGCATCTTCTCGAAAACCACATCGTCCCGGGAATGGTCCTGTTCGGCGCAGACTCTCACACATGCCAAGGCGGAGCCGTAGGCGCCTTCGCGACGGGCATCGGGAGTTCGGAGATGGCGGCCGTCTGGGCGTCTGGAAAACTCTGGGTAAAAGTTCCGGAATCTCTTAAGGTCAATCTAACCGGCCAGTTCAAGAAGGGCATCTATGCACGCGACGTGATCTCCCACTTCATCGGAATGGTAGGCGAGGATGGGGGAAATTACAAGTCCATTGAATGGAAGGGTCCCGCAGTCAAGGCCTTGTCGATGTCATCACGGGCATGTATCAGCAACAACAGCATGGAATGCGGATGCAAACTCTCCGTATTCGAAGTAGATCCTGCAACCCAGGAATATTTCAGGTCGGTGAACAGGAAGCCGATGTACGAGGTTCACGCGGGAACAAAGGCCCGCTACAAAGACGAGTATGACATCGAGCTGGACAAGCTTGAGCCCAAAGTAGCCGAGCCCGGCAACGTGGACAAGGTGAAGGCTGTCGAGGAGGTGGAAGGCACTCCGATCGACGAGGCATTCATCGGATCTTCAACTAACGGTCGCTACGAGGATCTGCTTGTGGCGGCTAAGGTCTTGAAGGGCCATAAGGTCAACTCCGGTACGCGGTGCATAGTTACCCCTGCATCGCGACACGTCTTCGAACAAGCAATCAAAGAGGGACTCGCAGAGATCTTCCTCCAGTCGGGAGCGGTCTTCACCAACGCCACCTGCGGCGCATGTGTCGGGACCCATCTAGGCGTCCTGGGAGAGAATGAGGTCTGCATATCCTCCTCGCCCCGGAACTATGTGGGACGAATGGGTGCTATAACGGCAAAGATCTACCTATCATCACCTGCAACCGCGGCTGCGTCGGCGATCGAAGGAAAGATCGCGGATCCAAGGAGATACCTATGACTGGTCCGAATGTTCTGAAGGGCCGGACGTGGGTCTGGCCTGATGATGTGAACACAGACATCATCATTCCGTTCCGATTCAAGGCCCGAACAAACGATCCCGTAGAGATGGCCAAGTATTGCATGTACGGCTTCGACCCTGAGTTCTACAAGAAAGTGAAGCCGGGGGATCTCTTCGTGGCGGGTAAGAATTTTGGAGGCGGCTCCAGCCGAGAACAGGCGCCTGTCGCTATCAAATATTCGAACGTCGTCGCGGTGGTCGCGGAGAGTTTCGCGCGAATCTTCTACCGTAACTGCTTCGCTATCGGCTTGCCTGCTCTGGAGGTGGCGGGAATATCCAAGCAGGTCAAACAGTTCGACGAGATCGAAGTCAACCTTCAAGACTGGTCTGTCAAGACCCGAGATGGCAGCGTCCATCCTGCTCTGAAGGTTCCCGAGTTCCTACGAGGACTAATGCGAGAGGGCGGGCTGGTAGAATTCTACAAGAGACACAAGAGTTTTCCTTGGGAGAAACTCGAAGCAGTTCCGGCCTGAGCTCACGATAAGCGGTTTCTCATAACTAACCGTCTTTGAAGCGCTTCCGCGAATGACTCCTTAAGGTCTAATTACCCGTAAGACGTTTCCTGTCTATTATGGAACTGGTCAGTTCAGATTTCAAGTCGATTGTTGAAGATATGCGCGCCAAGGTGGCTGCCGCGAAGGATCCAAATCAGACCACGGGCACAGTCAGAGCGGACGCGAAGCTTCTAGGCCAGCAATATCAGGAAGTCAAGGTCAAGGACTTCAAGATCACATCAGACGAGCCGGCTCCCAGCGGAGGAACTGACAAAGGCCCGACACCCCTCGACTTCTTCGCAGCCTCGGTGGGATTCTGCGAGAATGTCATGTTCACGAGACATGCATCACTCCACGGACTTGAATTTGACTCTCTAGAGACATCTGTCCGCGGTCACTGGGACCGGCGAGGACAGTACGAGATAGACGGGATAGACCCGTCCTTCAGAGACATGACCGTCGAGACGAGGGTCACGACGAAGGCTCCAGTCGAGAAGGTCGTCCAGGTGGCAAGAATCACTCACAGAACATGTCCCATGCACGCAACAATAGCCAAAGCGATGCGGGTAACCGACAAACTGTTTGTAAACGGACAAGAAGTTCCGATCTAGCAGCGACGGGTCCATTCCAGATCCGATCTGTCACCAGACACCAGTCGGGGCGATTAGACTGTGGCAACGGATTCTTCCTCTATCGAAGATACTAGAGGTCGAGAGGTTTCCCTCGACTCTTCAGGCAGTCGAGTGTTCTTGAAGAGGAACCAGAAGGACACAATGGCGGAGACGTAGAGGACGGTGGCGACGTAGAAGGGCAGGGCCAACAGACCAAGCCCGATCCAGATAGCTCCGACGGTCGAGCTAAGCGCGGACTGCGAAAGCGGGTTCGAGAGATTCATCAAGAACACTCTCACGGTGTAGACGGATGCGGCTATCCCGAAGGTGGGAGAAATCGGAACTACAGCCATGAAGACAGTGGAGAGGCCTTGGCTCATGACGATGGCTTGTATGAGCCCAAACTTGCTCGCGAGCTTTGGCGAAAGAAAGACAGCCACTGCGGTGAGAATGCTTGAGAATCCCAGTACTGGCGCGCTGACCTCGTCGGTCACTCCGTAGGCGTGGAAGAACCAGTTGGCCATCAGAGGAACGAAGAGGCCTGCCCCGACGGCTATCATGACGCTATATGTGCTGAACCTGATCAGGACCCTTGCGGATTTTCGTGGGAGAAAACCTCTCGTCCCCAATTGAGTTTCGCCGGAGTGTCTAGGTGTCTCGGTTATTCTCAGAATGAGCGGCGTTACCGAGAGACCGAGCAAGCCTACGATCAAGTACAGGGCCACGTGTGCCTGTGCAACATTCAGCCCTAACGATTGTAGCGGAATTACAGATGAGACGGCGAAGCCTCCCAGTGCTCCCGCAATCCATCCAAGGAACGCGATGAGTGAGAAGGCCAGCGTCCTCTTTTCGTCTCCCGCCTTGTCGGCAAGTAATGCGCTCCCGGAGACTGCGAAGGCTGCTTCGCCAATTCCCTCCACCGCCGCGACCAGGAGGACAAGCGCCAGATTGGCTGTCAGCGCGAACCCGATTAGGCTGAGGCTTGCCGCGGCATTCCCAAGAATCAGCATCCTCCGCCTGCCGTACCTGTCCGCGAGTATGCCGAGCGGAAAACTGGCAAGCACTAGGGATATGGCCATGACGCCGATGGTGACGCCCATCCAGAAGTTGGATAGTCCTTGAACTTTCGGGAGGAAGAACGAGAGGTCAGTATAAATGAAACCGAACACGACGCTTGGAATGAAGCTGAGGTAGATGAGGAGGCGGGCCTCCCAAGGTATGCTCCTATAATCGCTGAGTATTGAAGGCAGAGACTTCCCAGCCCATGAGCAGACCCGCTAAGGACCGGCCCTCTCAAAAGGATGTTCCCGCAGGCAGGTCGGCATCGTTTTCTGCCATGCTTTGAGTGCGGCTCTTCAAAGTGTAGAGATGACGAAAGGCGAAGGCCCCATGACGGGAGTCTGCGCGTCGCGATTCGGCTCTAGGGAGCTGAGATGATACGTTGCTCCGGAACTGGTCAGCCCTTCCAGAGACCTATCGCTGCCCCGGCGAGAAAGGTGACTGAGGATATCGGTAACAGACTGGCCAGCCCGACAGCTTGACCAGCTGCCGGCTGTGCTTGGTTGAAGACATAGTAGACAGTAGTTGCCGAAGGCACGCTCCATGCAAGGTTGAGGTAGCCCGTGACCACGAGCAGGACGACCAACGCGACGATGGCCATCGCCAGTTTGAAGACTCTCTTGATAATGACTCCTAACAGAATACCTATGATAAAGGTAGTAACAGAAAACACTGAGGTTATGGTGGTCAGATCGAGGCCAGTCGCCATTTAGAACAATACAACTTATCCATTTCCAATTATAATAGTTTGGGGAGGACGCTAGTAAATACGATACTATCTCGAAGATGCCCATTCCAATAATGTCCAGGCTGTACTCCGCGCTGTACCGCCTACGGCAAGATTCCGCCGATTCTGGCCTGCTCTATGAGCCCCGGCTTCTTGGAGAAGATTCCTGCAGTAATCTCCAAGGCTCTCTTCATCAGTTTCTTGTTCTTCTGCATCTTCCTCAGTGCGCGCTTGTTCAGCCGCTTTACTAGCCAGTTGTTGCTGAGCGCGTATGTTGCTGTGTAATGCGCGTGCTGGCCTATCACATCTGCAAACATTTTCCGGCTAGCCTGGTAAGGGGCTAACTTCGCCGCGGAAGTATCTCCCGCCTTGATAGCGTCGGATATCACATCAGCGAGCACTAGCGCGTCCTGTAGTGAGAGGTTCACGCCCTGCCCTGCGTGTGGATGGATGGTGTGGGCGGAGTCGCCGAGTAGAGCAACCCCATTGCTCACCCACGGGTCTACTCTGATGAAGCTTGGTGTGAAGTAGGCGATCTTCGTCCATGCCTCCACGGCTCCGAAAGCTCCCTTCAGTTCGGGAGCGGCTTCGGTGACCTCGCCCCTGAACTGTTCGACCCCCTGCCTCTTCAGATCGTCGAACTGGCGTTTTCCAACGCAGTAGAAGATGTAGCTTGCATCGGGACCTGCGGGCATTATTCCCAGCATTTTTCCGGGAGCCTGGTATTGTCTTGCTCGGTCTTTCAGTTCCGAGACTGGTCCGACGAGTCCTACGAGGAAGGAGTCGTGGTACTTTCTCGTCTTTGTCGTCGCTCCTATGCCGGCTCTGACTCTGGACTGTGGTCCGTCAGCTCCCACAATTACTGAGGCTTTGATGTCTGTTGGCTCGTCCTTGACTCTAACCCGGACTCCCTGCGCGAGGCCGGTGTTCCACAGGATATCGTCGAAACCCGTACTCCAGAGAGTCCGAGCACCCATGTTCTCAGCGTTGTAGCCTAGAAGCTGCTCAACCTGGACCGCGTTTACAGTCAAGATGTAGTTGTGGGGATGATCCAAGACTGAATAGTCCACCTCTAGGAGGAGCTGGCGATCCCAGTCTCTCACCTCCAAGATCCTCTCGGCAGATCCCATCTGCCGAACCTGGTCGAGAATCCCAATCTTCTCAAGCGCTTCGAGACCGTTTGGCTGAAAGGTTATCCCGCGAGGGGTCGACTCGGGACCCTTGCGACGATCGAGCAGTAGGGTCGAAACGTCTCTCTTCTGCAGCTCGACGGCGAGAGCCAGCCCAGCTATTCCCGCTCCAACTATGACGACGTCGGTCTTTTCCTCCAATTCTCTGCGCCCTGGCTAGCTGCCCAGTCAATTGGGAATGATTAAAATCATGCTTGGCGGGGTTCCCACCCGGACGATTCTTGGCTAGGATTCACGGCAAAGGCCCAATTGAACAGGTAAACCTCTACGATTCTGGAGCATCGGTTGCGCCTCATGTCTACGACAAGGATCGGCGATACGCCGTCCTCATCGTCGATATGCTGAACGACTTCGTGTATGGCAAGATCAAATGCGACAGGGCTGTCCCGATGATTCCTCGTAGCGGCACCTTGGTCGACGCGGCCCGGAGCAGCGGTATTCCAGTGCTCTACGCTAACGATTCTCACACGCGGAAGGATTTCGAGATCGAACGCTGGGGCGAGCATGCCATGCGCGGTAGCAGAGGCGCGCGAGTGATAAGCCAACTGAGACCGCGCAAGAGAGATGTCCAGATTCCCAAGACAACCTACAGCAGCTTCTTCGACACCAGGCTAGAACGCGAGCTCAGGAGAAGTCATGACGGGAAGGGCGCGAATACTCTCATAATCTCAGGCCTGCATACCGATTGTTGTGTGAGGCATACGACCGCTGATGCTTTCTTCAGAGGATACGAGACGCAGTATCTCAAGTTCTGGTATCTCGCAGATATTCTCCCGACAAGGAAGATAGTGCGACTGTTCTAGGCAGGGTCTCGGGTCGAAGAGACCCATACGCGTCATCATCGACATGGACGGGGGCATAGACGATGCTCTCGCGCTGATCCTCGCCCTCAGATCTCCAGAGATAGAAGTCGCCGGGATAACGGCTGTGTCCGGTAACGTCCCGGTAGAACAGGCGACGATAAACGCGCTAAGAGTTGTGGAACTTCTCGAGAGACCAGATGTCTGGGTTGCTGAAGGGCTGGCGCGACCGTTGGCTCGGGACCCTATTCGTGCCTTCAACTTTCATGGGAGGGACGGTCTAGGCGACTCACACCTACCGCTGCCCAAGCTTCGCCCCACAGCCAAGACTGCTTTGAACGCGATGAGCGAAACACTCACGTCTGCCAAGAAGCATGAAGTAACGATAATCTGTACTGGACCTCTCACCAACCTCGCGTCACTTCTGATCGAGTCGCCTCATGTGAAGAGTAGGATCGAGGAGATTGTTATAATGGGGGGTGCCTACGGGATCACCAAATACGGTGTAGGCAATGAGACTCCTGTTGCAGAGTTCAACATCTACTCAGACCCCGAAGCGGCGAAGACCGTGTTTGAAGCAGAGATCAGATTGAAGGCAGTAGGCCTCGACGTCACAACAATTCCGCAACTAGAGATAGTGAAGAAGGATTATGCACGGATCAGAAGGAGTAAGGGAAAAATCTCTATGTTTGCAACTCGCATTCTTGAGAGCAACATACGAGCCCACGGCCGTTTCACGCTTCACGACCCGATGACGGTCGCGGTAAAGATCAGGCCAAGCTTCTACAGATTCTCAGACTGTCGGGTCGCGATAGAAACTAAGGGCGAGTATACAACTGGAATGACGGTCGCGGACAGTCGCGATTTGAAAGAGGACCAACTACTAGGCGGACCTGTCATGGTGTGTAGTGATGTCGATCCAGGCTTCAAACGGCTCTTCCTTGACAGGTTGACAGGGTCTTGAGTGGCGGATACGTCAACAGGGGGTTTTCCGGACAGAAAGTGTAGTTTTAAAAACCGAATATTCCGGTATACGTGGCTACTATGGGAAAGGAAATCGGCCACATAGAGATGACGTCCAAGGATCTAATGCAGACCAAGAAGTTCTATTCCAGACTCTTCGGCTGGAAGTTTGAACT
>VBBG01000072.1 GCA_005882905.1 Candidatus Bathyarchaeota archaeon
GCTCACGATAATCGTCACATCTCCCGCTCCAAGCTTCTACCTCTCACCCGGCGGCAACATGTCCATCGACATGGTCGCAGGACACACGACGAGCCTAACCATCACGGTTCACAGCGTCGTCGGCTATGCGGGTCTTGTCAGCCTCGTAGCCTACTCTTACTCGCCTGGTTCCCTCACCGCGAGCATAACGCCTGGAAGCGGCCAACAACCAGAATCTGACACTCACGAACAAGATATTCTTCAACGTCCAAGTCCATAAACAGGTCGGACTGCTACTCTACGAGCTCTACTACTTCGGCAGTCTCTACCCCGGAAGCAGCGTGCTGCTGGTAAACAGGTTCACAAACCTCGGAAACATTCCAGACCAGGTCCTATACGGAACAATCACCTTCGACTTTGGAACCTTCCCGTTCACCATCTTTCCGATCATACTCCTCCAGCCCGGCCAGACGGCCACATACAACCTGACCATCACCATCCCCGCCAACACACAACCAGGAAACCATCCCGTGACCGCCACGCTTACCTGGGAAGCTCTGTTGAGCGAATTCTGGACCACAGCCCCGCCCCTGATCATCAACGGCCAACTACCCATCCAGGCCTCTACCCAGGTCACTCCCCCACCCACCCAGCATCAACAAGGACCCTCATCCCTGACATGGAATGCCCTCACCTCTACCACCGAAATTGTCAAGAATTACTGGCTGTGGATCGCAGCAATCTACATTCCATCCATCACCATCCTCACCAGTCTCTTCATAATCCACGAGCAACGCAGGAGAGGAGGATCGCGAAGATCCTTACAAATCCCCGGATAGCTCATTGACTAAGAATCTTCGTCGCGGCATTCCGAGTGTCGTTTCGTGTTCGCCTATCACAGTCTTCATCCACTGCGCGTATTTTGTTCCACTCAGTCTGAACTGGACCAAGTGGCCCATTTCGGTCCCGTCAAGGGGTTGCTAAAATCGGCATCTTTGTCTCATGATGGAACGGAGATTAGGTCGGGGCGTTAGCGGGCGCTAAACTATAGCTGCTAAGGATTTGCCGTGCCAGAGAACTTTTCCACAGTGGGCGCATTGTATCATTCCGCTCCGGGGACCACCTACGTAGATGACCTGTTCTACTCGTTCGCAATCTGGACATTTGAACTGGACGTTCTTAGCGGTCAGCGTCGCTTCCGGCTCTTCCATCAAGCCTGGTTCCTCACCTCACTCCGTTCATCTTCTGAGTTCCTCAGACTAAACCGGGTGCAGGTACACGCGTTACACCTTGTCTCCTTCAGGCTAGTCGGGGTGTCGTGAGTGATTCTGTAGTGTCCGCACGCGCAGTCGTCGAGGGGATAGGGGAATCTCATCTCCCTACCATCTCTACTCAAAAACCAGAAATAGGTTATGTCCACACGTGAACACACGTGCTACCAATGATTGAGAATAGTCCATTCCATCTGCCTCCCCCGAGAAAAAACCGGCAATTCTGGAAGACATGCGGTGCAAAAATCCTCTCAGGAAGGTCGAGAAACTACTCGGAAGGACACGAAGCGTATCCCGCCGAATGAGACATGCTCTCCTAAAAGAACAGCCTCAAAACCCGACAGCACGAATGAGGCTCACCTTGAAAGATGACGCGTCACGAAATCGTTCAGAATAAGCCCGGATCAGCAATCCGGGAGGGGGGTCCCAGGCGGCGGGTTTCGCACGCTTGAAGGGCCGCCACGCAGCAACTACTGAAAACGGCTGACCAGCCCATTCTGCGCGAGAAATCGGATATCTCGCCCAGAAACGTTCCAGACAATGAGACGACCCCTCCAGGATTTTGAAAATAAAAAAATTCCCGCGACACAAACCAGCTCTTTGGAAACCATCAATCATGGGAGAAGCGACCCTGCGGAATCCCGAAAAGGGTGATTACTTTCACTCCTCACTTCGAGAGATAAGCCCAGACCCAACCAACGCTCAGAACAGATAGTCATTGGCAGAAGCAATAGTCGACATCCAAGACCTGAACGGCGTCGGACCCGTAACCGCCAACAAGCTTCGAGAAGCAGGCTACGACTCGATCGCCTCCCTCGCAATAGCCCCCATCCGAGAACTCATCGATAAAGCAGGCCTCGAAAACAGCGTCGCACTCAAAATCTCCAGAGCAGCCCGCGAAACAATCCAGACAGACTTCATAACAGCAAAACAGCTCTACGAGAGACGGAAAGACCTCCAGAGACTCAGCTTCGCCAGCAGCAACCTAGACAAGCTACTAGGCGGAGGACTCGAAACCCAGGCCATAACAGAATTCGTAGGAGAGTTCGGCGCAGGCAAATCTCAGATATGCATGAAGCTAAGCGTCATTGCACAGCTACCAGCCAAAGACGGCGGCCTAGAAGGCAAAGTCCTCTTCATCGACACTGAAGGAACCTTCGCCGCCCAGCGAGTCTACCAGATGGCCACGGCCATGCAACTCGACCCCGAGAAGATCCTAGACGGAATAATCTACAGCCGCGTCTACAACAGCGACCACCAGATCCTCACAGTCGACCACGCATTCAAGATCTGCCAAGAAGAAAAGATCAAACTCCTAGTCGTAGACTCCATCCTCTCCCACTTCAGAGGCGAATACATCGGACGAGAGTCCCTCAGCGAACGTCAACAACGCCTAAACAGCCACCTCCACAAACTACTCCGAATAGCCCAAGCCCTCAACCTTGCAGTCGTCGTAACAAACCAGGTCCAGGCGAACCCCCAAGCATTCTTCGGAGACCCCACACGACCAGCAGGAGGAAACATTCTAGCCCACGCCTCAACCCACCGAGTAATGCTCAAAAAAGCCAGCCAAGGACTACGAGTCGCAAAAATCATAGATTCCCCCTACCTCCCAGAGTCCGAAGCATACTTCCAGATCACAGAGAAAGGAGTAGAGGACGCAGCACCAAAGAACCGACGCGACGACTAAGACCCCAATTTCAACGACCCTACGATGCAGACACATAGCACAATCGAACCTCTACAGCCAAAGACATGGCAACTAGACGCTACAAGTCGCGGCCTTGAAGGCTACCTCTACCACTGTGTCCTATGCGACGAAGCACTCGTCCTCTCCAAGCACCAGATCAACCCCCAAAAAATACAGATAATCTTCAACAACACCTGCCCCGGTTGCAGCTTCGGACTCGACAAAGTCCTAGGTTGTAGACCCTCAATTCTCCCACCCGGGAGACGACTCCTCACCAACCTAAAGTGCCCGGACGCGGAGATGCTCCTAGAGCCAGACGATCCTCTCGAACACCAAACCCGGAGAGGAGGCAGTCTACCAAGAGACCTCCAGCCCAGCATAACAACCGGAATAGAAGCGATAGACAAGATACTGATTCTGAAAAAAGGCCAACTGGTTTTCCTCCAGGGCGAGCCTTCCAACGCTTTCTCACTCCTACTCTGCGTCAGGGCAACACTCCCACCCCCAAGAGGCTTGAACACCGATGTCGTCTTCATAGACGCGGGAAACCTATTCGACACGTACACCATCGCTCAACACATCACCAACCTCGAGTTGGACGATGAGAGAGTTCATGGACGCATCCATCTAAGCAGAGCCTTCACACACCATCAAGTCTACAACCTCATAATGGACAAGCTGCCTTCAGCCCTGGACGAGTACGAGGCGAGGCTGGCAGTAGTCTCTGACATCACAGCGCTCTTCTGCGACCCAGACGTACGCGACAAGAAAGAATCCATAGACATTTTCCGCAAAGGCATACGGTTCCTAGCAACAACCGCAGAGGCAAGAAATATTCTGATCCTAATCACCAATCTGAAGGCGAGAAGCAAGACCATGGAAGACGCGCTCACTCGCACAGCCCATGTTTCCGCCACTCTCAAAGACAGAGGCGCCTACACAAAGCTCACCGTCGCCCGGCACCCCTTCATACCAGAGAAGGATACAGAAGTGCCACTAGACAATCCAACACTAGCAGGATACTCCCAGTAAGCAACTAGAACTGTTCCCGCAGGCCGACCTTCCCCATCGTCTTGAGTCTAGTCAAGCGATCGCGATCGTTTGCTACAGACGGGTCCTTTGAAAGCTCGTCGTAGGCTGCTGCGAACCAGTCCCGTGCCTCCTCTTCCCTTCCCAAGAGCACGAGGCATTCAGCAATCTCCTCATAGACAAACCCGCTCTTCCGACCCGCCGACTGATACTCCTGAAAAAGCTCCTGCTGTATCTCAAGCGCCTCCTCGG
>VBBG01000073.1 GCA_005882905.1 Candidatus Bathyarchaeota archaeon
TGAAACCCTCCCCTGTCCCTCCTTGCACCGTATGAATGCTATACTTGATTTCAACACCGAACCTGTCACCATTGCCAAAGTAGTTGATTATGTGGTCCTTCAGATAGGCGACGCCCATTACTATGCTAGTGACCCCGTTCTCCCTCAGCCATTCAACAACCCATTGCAGGAGAGGCTTGCCTCCAACCTTGACAAGTCCTTTGGGAAGGTCCTTAGTGATCGGCAACAGTCGTATTCCTTCGCCGCCCGAGAGAACGACCGCCGTTCGGACACTGTTCCGTAGTCTGCGCAACGAGATTCTCGGGTCAAGCCTCGGGAGATTGACTATAAGGATTCTATATTGTGCATGGAATGAATGCAGAGTCCGGCTAGGTACGAACGTGCTAGTCTTGCCCCGTATGGTTTTTCGAGGAGAATATTTTGATTGTATTCTGATCGGCATTTATTCGCGATCTTGAAAGCGGGTCCGGCATTGGTCGCAAAGTACGATAGGGTCTTAGTCCGATGAACAAATTGTGGAAGATCTGACAAAGGATGCAACGGTATGTCTTTTCGTATAACTAGAAGACGCATATCGCAAAGTCACGATCCTAGACGAATACTTTTCCGACGCATTTGGTAACAAAGGATAATTAAGCGGTGGGACCGATTAGGTCTTGAGAATCTATGACCGACGACCCGCCACCTGCAAAGTTTGTCGTCGAGATCTTTTCACCGGAAAAGCCGCCGCCAACTGCAAAACAGTACGTTGATGAACTGAAGGGTGTCGCTGGCGGGAAGCAGATATCCAAGATGAAGAAGGAGGCTGTTGCTTGTCCGGTTCTAAACAAGACGGTCTCGTTTGTCCAATGCTTTGCTTGTCCAAACTTTATTCGTAGAGTGAAGGGGAAGGTCGACTGTAGAGGGCTTCCTCTATCCACCTCCTAAGTGGAAAGATCCAGTTTGACTCCCGGAGGCCGTACTAAACAAAGTGGGTAGTTGCTACTGACTCTGATATTGTTCTAGGCCGAGCACCAGCTCCGTGAGAATACGATTGTAGGGAGCGTCAACCCCGAGCTTCCTAGCCAATGAGTCAATCCATCCATTCAATTGTCGAATCTCCGTTCTCTTTCCAGCTTCTATGTCTTGGAGCATTGAAGACCTGTTCTTCTTAGTGGATGCGAGAACCTGAGGAAGCATAGAGCGCGGGTCCGGGCTGAGGGAGACGCCATGGGCCCTCGCTACGGCACTTCCCTCACTGACCGTCTCGTTGGAGATTGCGCGTAGATGTGGGATTCTTAACAGCTCTCCATTAGGAACTCGGGCGAGTGTGGTTATCGGGTTGATTGCGGAGTTCACGATGGCCTTTGACCAGATTACCCCTTCGATATTCTTGCTTGCCTGAGTCTTGAATCCGGCTCTACGAAAGACGTTTTTGATCATTCCGCAGCGTTTCGAAGTTTCTCTCCCCAGTTCTCCAATCCACGTCATGCCTTTTCCGGTGTGGGCGACCTGCCCAGGCCCTGTCTGGAGAGCAGCTTCGGTTGTCGTTCCCGCGAGAAGTGATTCTGCCGGCAGGTATCGGCGTAGAGTCTCAATGTTTCCCAGACCATTCTGCAGGCTTAGAACGGGGCCGTTGCTCCTAATTGACTTGCGTAGAGGTCGAGCGGCCGCTTCCGTGTCGTACGCCTTGACTGTGAGGAGAACGAGATCAGGATCATCTTTCTTCGATAATGATCGCTTCACTTCAATATGTGCTCGGATATTTGTCCCCGACAATTCTCGTAGACCCACTCCCCTCTTTCTGATGGAAGCGATAGTTCGATTGTTGTGATGTACTAGGATAACGCTATGACCTGAGTTGTGCAGACGTATTCCGAACAAACAACCAATCGCACCAGCTCCCACGATCGCTATCCGCAACTCGTCAAGTCTTCTGTTGAGAGTCGACAGTTAGTCTCTGGTCGTCTTCCATTTTGAATATGTTCTGCTCTGCAGGAAAGTCGCCGGATCTCACGTCACCTGTATACTTTTCAGGCGACTGCTTGATGATGGCAGACAGAACTTTGAGTAAAGTCCGATGATGTCGTGTATCACGAGAACCTGGCCGTTGCAGAATCTTCCTGACCCAATGCCAATTGTAGGTATTGAAACTTTTTCTGTAATCGCTTGGGCCGCCTCTTCCGTAACCATCTCTAGGACGATTCCGAAGGCTCCGGCCTTCTCGAGCGAAACAGCGTCGTCGACAAGCTGAGTGGCTGAAGCCTGACTCTTTCCTTGGACCCTGTATCCTCCTTGTAGGGTCGCTGTCTGAGGGGTAACTCCTATGTGTCCGAGAACAGGGATTCCGGCTCGAGCGATTGCTTTGATGATTTGCGATACATCTCTACCACCTTCTACTTTGACCGCTTCCATTCCGCCTTCTTTTACGAATCGTCCAGCGTTACGAACTGCCTCTGCCGTGGATGCTTGAAAGCTCATAAACGGTAGATCCCCGATTAGGAAGGGGTGCGTCGCTCCTCTCCTAACAGCCCGACAAACAGGAAGAAGCTCATCGACAGTTACTGGGATCGTATTGTCGTATCCTAGGACTACCATGCCATACGAGTCGCCGACGAGTATCGAGTCGACGCCGACTTCGTCTGCAATCGCAGCGGTAGGATAGTCATAGGACGTCACCATGACGATCTTCTTGCCTTCTGCTTTCATCCGTTTGAAGGTCGTCACTGATACCTTTCGTCTCTCTCCAGCATCGGAGGGTCTCAAATCTACGCCCATCCTCTCAAATATCGAATCATTTCTTGGATTGCCCTCGCTAGATTGCGCTGGTTGTCAAATTCAGACGCCGAGCGCTGCAGAGAATCGCGAGGCATCTTCTTCATTCTGCGAGAAGCATCTGTCAAGGCCGGGATGGCCCTGATAACGTTGTCGACAATCGAGACCGAAGCTGCACGAGAAGTTCGAGAGAGAGGATTGAGATCTATCGCTATTACTTTCTTTCCATCCCTCGAAAGAGCTTCTGCCCTATCGCCATCCTCCAGAGGAATCAAGACCACATCTGCCTTTCCAATACCCCTCGGGTCTGTCCGTCTTCGTGAACTCGCTATGCCTCGAATTGTGCTGCTCGCAGACCTTCCTACACCCAGAACGTCTTCCGCCCCGAGCCCCTTGAGATAGGTTGCAATCAGACGTTCTCTCTTAGGGATCCGGTGGAAGAGGTTGACTTCGATCGGTGCAGAGATTACGGAGGATAGGTTCACAATCTCTCTCCCGGCGAGGGCGGCAGCATTCCCGTTGACCGATACGACGGGGTGTTTTGCCGTTAACAGAAAAGCGGCCGCTGCATAGGTGGCAGCTAATGCTGCTGGCAGAGTCTCTTCGCCCAGAAGATAGTCGAAAGCCTCTCCTCTTCCATGAGCGATCAGTCCTTGTGGAACGACTATCCCCGACCGCATAGCCTTCGCAAGCCTCTCACGAGTTGCGAGGGACAAGAACCTTGGGTGGTGCGGGCTCACGATCAGAGCATGTGCGCCCCCGATTTCGCTATACGGGAAGCATATGGAGTCATGCCGTGCTTTCGGAGAAATGTTGTCACGAGCGGAACTACTTCCATTGGGGCAATGCAAAACACCGACTCGCCTAGCATTGTCATGCTAGATTTGATGCCCGTCGAGTCGAGTCGGGTGACGAGGTGGGACAACCGTTGAGACATTAGTCCTACACATTCGGCGAATCCTTTCGAGAGTATCATGAAACTTTTCTGCGGGCTTCGCCTGTCGAACCTCTGGATCAATCCCTTACCGCAAGCGTTAACACGCCTCTTGAGAGAAGCTCTTCCAAGAATCGATCTGGTCGAGATTGGCCCAAAACTAGCCGTGATCAGCATTAGTGATGAGGGCACGGCGACTTTGCTCACTCTTCCTACTCCCGGAGCTCCCGGTATTGTTCTGAGTGTAAGACCACCGGAAAAGACAGACGCGACTGTTCCCAACCCTGTCTTGCATTCTATTTCCGAGATGTGTGCGATCTGAGCTGCTTCAAGCGTCGAGAGGGATAATCCCATCGTCTCGTTCAGGGCAAGTGATAAGCTGAGGGCGCCGGCTCCGCTTGTTCCATAGCCGCACCCGACAGGGAGTGGACTGGTGTGGGTGACGTCGACTCTCCACTGTCTTCCGTCGAGCTCGATGTACCTAGTCGCGACGCGGGCAGAGACGGACCTTCTGGGCAATCGTTTGCCGTTGAAGGTCGCATCGACGCGCGATGCCTGTGCTTTCTTGACACTCAATCTCGTGTTGACTCCCTTGGCCAGAGCGACTCCTGCTCCTATGGAGCCTACTTTGAGAGGGTCTGAGGCTTTGTCATTGATCTGGAAGAAGCCTGTTATGTTGCAGGGGGAGTAGGCTGTCGCAGTCTTCACTACCGATCAGTAACCTCCATGAACTATGTCGGCGTTCGAATTGCACTGTTTCCTGCTATTCTGTGTGCGGCTCTGTAGAATGAGGAGGAGGACACTACGGTCTGCGTGTTCTGGAGCTTCAACAGATCGTTTGTACCTTTTTCCGTACATACGGTAGCCTCGCTATGAACTCAGACCTGAGCGAAGCGATAGGGTTCCCTCAGAAAATTGATTCAAACATATCAAGGTCCTGGTTTGTTTTCAAAGAGTGTGCCTGTAGCTCGCCTTCGACTGGTGAGCGATATGCCTGATAATGCTGGGAAGGTGTTAACTAAGATGAGCAGATAATCATTGTAGACGATACAGTTCGCTCGTTGAAATTGGGCATGGACAGCATGTTTGACGAGGAGCCTAAGGCACGATGCCCAGACTGCAGTCAGTCTCTCACCTTCGTCCGGACAAGGTCTCATGAAAAAAAATGGTACTGTTACGGGTGCGAGAAATATGTTGACAACCAAACTGGAGCTTCGCAGATCAAGGATAATCATGCGAGAATTGAGGCTCTGAGCGGTCTCCAGGTCGTTGACTCTCATGGAATCCTTGTAGGGAGAGTCAGAAAGGCGATTCCAACTGATGGGGGTGAGATCAAGTCGCTGTTGTTGTCCGTGGACAAGGAGCAGTTCAAGACTATGCTTGATGACCGGGACCTGTCCAGAGAATTCGAAGTGCCCCATGATAA
>VBBG01000074.1:0-1235 GCA_005882905.1 Candidatus Bathyarchaeota archaeon
AACCAGATATGTCGCTGAAGCACTGGCCCCTATACCGAAGACAACCGTCCATGTGCCGTTGGAGAGCCCGAGAGCACCGCCGACATATGCTGCCCCGAAGAGCAGTGTCAGGAAACCAGTGAAGAGAAGTGTGTGGCCCCGTATTCCCGGCGCAAGCAGCAGTCTAAGGGAGCTAGGAAGCTGAAATCGGGAATGTCTCTCTGGTTGGGAGGTCGCCAAAAAATTTCGCCTGACAGAATTCGCCTTAGAGCTTGGCTTTCTTAGAAGCTAATCACGAGAGCGATACCGGTATTGGTTGGTCATCGTTACTACCCGACCAGACCTAGTCTGAGTCTAGCGAGCTTATAACATAGTGGATTTGTTCTCACCCGATCCGAAGTTGATTACGATGGAACACTATCACCCGAAGGACGAGATGAAGAGGTACGTCCGCGCATTCATCTATCTCTCGACAAAGCTTGGCAAGGAGAAAGCGGTCGCGGAGGATCTCTGGAAAGTTCCGGAGATAAAGGAAGTCCACATAGTCCCGGGCAAATACGACATCCTGGCGGTGGCAGAGGTGGAAAGAAAGCTCCTCGAACCCGATTCCCACAATATCTACTGGTTCCTCCTATCACGAATCGAAGGCATATCGGGAATCGAGGATACCTCGAGCGTCATACCAGTAGTCTCCATGTCCCGATGGTCCCACTAGTTCGCATCGCCGCTTAGCTGGTCGTCGCGGCTCAAGATTCATGGACCCATAGTATTCTGGGTTCAGGGCAAACAGGCCCCAGTCTCCGATGGTAGCCTCACTCTCGGGAAAAGAAACGGTGAAACCCCTGGCCGACTGGCCGGAGACTCGTTAGTCTAGCGTATCCAGATCAGCAGAATCCTGTTGGCCAGGATTGTCCCAAACAGTGAGTCCCTAGCAGTCCGTATCGGCGTAGGTCGAGGTCGGTAGATACGTCTCTTGCTTCGTTCCATAACGTATCTAATAGGAATGGTCAATCATTCGTGGGGATAAAAGAATAGTCAACTGGCATTACTAAATTAACTCATTTTCCTAAGCCTCTTCTTGGCGATATCCCAAGAGCTGTTGGGGATAACGAGAAGTAGGATCATACGGACTTGTGAAACACGCCATTCAGCTCAGAGAACTCAATATCAACGAAAACGCCCTGATTTGGGAATGTTCCCATTGGAATCCTTTTGAACTGAGTTCGTTGTCCCGATCATTCACTTCTCTCTCTTTG
>VBBG01000074.1:1273-10193 GCA_005882905.1 Candidatus Bathyarchaeota archaeon
GCCACAACTCATGAGATAACCTTCCGCTGGGGTGGAAGGTGCTTTCTCTGCAAAGAATGCGGGAGTATAGTGGTGGAAAGACTCTAAGTTGAGGTTAGACCTCGTTCCGTTCTTTTGTCAGTGGAGATGCATTTCTTCATCTGGGCGAGGTAGCCCTCTGTGCAGGTCAGTCCACATCATAGGCGTCCATCCAGCTCAAGTTTTCGAGCGTTTGGAACGCCAGTATCGAGATTAGTTTTCCATTATATTGAGTTGATGTCTCGAGGGTCCAATTCGCTCCAAAGACTTAATGGCTTTAGAGAAGAGACCCCCGAATCCGGGTCGTCTCTACGTCCAATTCGAAGTACGAGGCTCCGGGCTGGGATCAGATCTACGACATGCTTCTCTCACTCGCCCAAAGGATCAAGAGTTCGGGTTACAAGGCCGAAGTTATTGTCGGCGTCTCTAGGGGAGGATGGCCTCCTGCACGAATCATGAGCGATCTTCTTGAGAACTCGAATATCGCAAACATGAAAGTAGAGTTCTACAAGGACATTGGAGTGCGTTCAAGGAAGCCTCGAATAACCCAACCCGTGACAGCGAACGTCACGGGAAAGAGGGTTCTTGTCGTAGACGATGTTGCGGACTCCGGTCATAGTCTGAAAGTTGTAGCGAACCACTTGCGGCGCAAGGGAGCCAAGGAACTGAAGGTCTGTACAATCTATCTGAAACCGCAGAGCATATTCCACCCGGACTTCTATGCCAAGACTACACGCAAGTGGATCATTTTCCCTTGGGAGAGGCTAGAAGCGGTACGGCTTATCGCACGGCATTTCAACTCAGACAGGGCCAAGGTTTCCAGTGTGGTCAGCGAACTCAGGGACAGTGGCTTAAGCAGCAGACTAGTCAGACAGCTTTGGAGTATCTTCTCCTATGATGGACGAGATTGACCATCATTATCTCCTGAGCCTCGGCTTCAACAATGCAAGAATTGTAGACCCCGAGAAGACCCTGCGCCTGCTACGTTCAACCGCTGAGAAAGCCCAGGTGCAGCTGTTGAAGGCGAAACTAATAGCGGGACCTGAGCATCTGAGGTTCGCAGCCAGAAACGCCCTTCATTCTTTCAGGAGCAAAAGCCCTAGATCCAAGAGCCTTGCCGTGGAATTCCTACTCTACGTCTCTTGCCAGAGACAAATTTCGAAGGCGATCAGGTTGCTGGGCGTCGAACCGACTGATCGACAAGTCGTACTAGTAGCTTTGTCAGAGTCAAAGGAGGCTCTTCAGGAATTGGAGCGAGTGTCAGGGTCACTCTTGGGCGAGGCTGACGGCGGTCTGGTCGAGATAGGGTCAAGTCAGAAGCTTGCCGAGATACAACGTTCATATGGAGTCTCAAAGAGGGAGATCGAGGCGGCCCGATTTGAGGGAGAGAGCGACTCGGAGGTTCTGAAGCGTCTGATAGTCGAGCGATCAGCCCTACTCGACGTTCAAGATTAGAGAGTTAACCTCAATTAGCACGATCTTGTCTGGGTTTCGCAGTTCCACCTTTCTAGGAACTTTCGAGGCGACCGCGTCTATTATTTCCTTGGAGGAAACGTGGCTTCGCCTCTTCTCTAACGAGACTCTGAACGTTTCATCGACCCCAACCTTCTTGACCCTACTTACCACTGCGCTGCCAATCGCGGAAATCTCGCACGGGACCACTTGCTCGACAGGTTTGACCTTGAGTATGTAGCGGAACTGCCACGGCCTATACCTCAGTATCCTGCGCAGTGCCGATATCACTTTGACTGGATCTAGGATCGTCTTAGCGACCGTAAGGCCACTGACTGGCGCAAAGTCCGTTGAGGGAGACGTGTCTCCCAGCTCTCGGAGCAAGTATCGTATCTCTTCGTTCGCTTCGCCCTCAGTCCCACGGGCACTGGACAGTAAGAGGTTGAAGTCTTTCATCAACGATTGCGCCCCGAAGGCTGGATTAACGTCAGCATATTCTTACGACCTTAAGAATCTCTTCTCGAGCAATCGCTCCTTCTCTAAGCACGTCGACCTGAGCACCTAGCACCTTGGCGACGGTTGATTCTTTGCCGAGTGGTGATGGACCTCCGTCTAAGATCAGATCTATTTGTCCTCCCAACTCATGTACCACTTCATCTGCTGTTCGAGGTGATGGATGGCCTGAAACGTTGGCGCTGGTACCGATGATCTGTCCTCCACATCTTTCGAGAAGATTCAAGGCCGTCTCATGTTTGGGGATGCGCAATCCAACAAACTGTGAATCGTCTGTGACGGCTGCGGGTAGTTTCGCTCGCAATGGCACAATCAGGGTTAGGGGTCCAGGCCAGAATCTCCCGGCAAGTGCGAGCGAGGTCTTGTTGAACTCTCCCAATCTCCTTGCCGCAACCATGGAGTTCACTAGAATTGGCAGTGCGCCTTTGGAGCGTTGCTTTGCCTGGATTAATCGGTCGACGGCGTCTCCATCGAGAGGGTTGCAACCCAGCCCGTAGACCGTGTCGGTTGGGTATGCGACAAGCCGACCCTCAAGAATCATTCTCGCGGCCTCCTCAATGCTGTTGTCGTCGACCTGGACGAGTCGGGCAATCGCTTGGGCCATAGACGTCCAATAACAGCGGACGCTTATATTCAATTCAATAGCCGCCGACTTCGTTTTGACATCTCAGAATCCCGTAATTGTCCTACACGGAGGGGCTGGAAACTGGCCTACTCGACTTCACGAATCTGCGCTTAACGGCGTCAGGAAGGCCGCTAATCTTGGCTTCAAGATTCTTCTCGAAGAAAGGTCTGCATTGGACGC
Organism: Candidatus Bathyarchaeota archaeon; assembly: GCA_005882905.1. Lineage (GTDB taxonomy): Archaea > Thermoproteota > Bathyarchaeia > 40CM-2-53-6 > 40CM-2-53-6 > 40CM-2-53-6. Next base: position 4,062 of record VBBG01000074.1, read on the forward strand.
GGTTGAGGCCGCCGTGGTCTCGATGGAGGACAATCCGATATTCAACGCGGGAATAGGTTCTACTCTCAATCTGCTTGGCGAGATCGAGACTGATGCCGCCATAATGGACGGCAGGACTCTCCGAGGTGGAGGCGTCGCGCTTCTGAGGAACATTCGTAACCCCATCAAAGCAGCTAGGATTGTTATGGAACAGACGGACCACGTTCTCATTGCCGGAATAGCTGCAGAGAGGCTCGCCTTGGAGAGCGGACTCGACAAAGGAAACCTGAGTGTACTGAGAAGGGTCCAAGCCTGGAAGGAAGGGCTGAAACAACTCAAATCAAAACAGATGAAGCGTTCCTCAAACAAGACCATTGAGATCTTCTTGGGCCGGTTATCCGATACTGTCGGTGCCCTCGCGCTGGACGCCGGAGGGAATCTCGCGGCCGCTGATTCTACAGGTGGAGTCTCTCTCAAACTTCCCGGGAGAATAGGTGACAGTCCTATCCTTGGATCCGGTCTCTACGCGGACAATCAATCTGGGGCAGCAACCGCAACAGGCATTGGAGAACAAGCTATGCGACTAGTAATTTGCAAGACGGCGTGCGACCTCATGAGACAAGAGACCGGGCCTTCGGCCGCAACAGATACAATCCGCCTGGCCACCAAGAAGGTTGGTATTGGTTTGGGGATTCTCACGCTCGACCGCAGAGGCAGATTCGCGGCGGCTCACAACACTCGACACCTATGCTGGGCGGCAAGGACAAGACTCACGTCTGTCGAGAAAATGTGGGGAACTCGAGTCTCGAAATAGCGAAGATCGGGAAGCCTTTTAAGAGGCCACTTTTCGCGCTCCAACCCGTTTTCCGATGATAAATAGAGTCTTTCCAGTTGTCGTCAGCGAAGAAGAGTGGGGAGACGACGAGGACTGGGGTGGAGAAGATGAATGGGGCGAAGACGACGACTGGGGCGGAGACGAAGGAACCGAGGACAACTAAGCCCTTCTAACAATTCTCATTCATAACGATTCCCGAATCAACAGCGTGATCTCGGAACAGGTCTTGTTTCCGAGCTGCAACGGACACAGTAACGGGAGTTCTATGTCCGGGGCAAACCAAGCGAGGGCTTCACAGGATGAAAAGTGACGAAATTCCATCTCCGAAGATTCAGAGCACTCTCCTTACTCCTCCTAGGAGCTATGATGCTAGTCACATTTGTTCCCAAGAACACCTATGCCGCCACCAGCTTGCAAGGGAATGATTTCCAGTCACAGAGTTTCTCGAAAACCGTCGACTACTACGACTATGTTCGTCAATATGCGGCCGCGAACAACATCAATTACACGGCGATCCAGGGTCAGCATGCGTACATCTACACCACATACATCAACGTGGGAGGCTTCCAGCTATTCTACGCGGGTCTCCTGAACGCGACCCACAACAACATGAACGTCACGATCCCTATCCAGACAGTCTTCGAACACTTCAAGACCCCGCAGGGCAAGGACGCGATAACTGCTTCCTCATTCCTCTCGCTCGTGGCCTTCACAGAGAATGGTACCTCCACCACATTCCCCAACTCTCCAGACCGGAGCGACACGGTCTTCGCGTCGTTCAGCCTCGGATACCCTCTCTCGGCCTTTGGGACTCACCCGGTTCCTACTTACGTAGCTAACAGCCAGATTATCCCGCTGACTTCGACAGACAGCAACCATTGGACTTGGGGGCTCAACTATACGAACCTCAACGCGATCTGGTGGAGAATGTATCCAGATCCCTTCCTCCCACTCTGGGACGCATCCACTCCTAGAGCGTTCGCCCAGTACTCACAGCTATCGTTCAACTACGCGCTGGCAATCGACCCATCCGCCAAGACGGCCACCCTAACGACGAGTTACACTGTCGGAAGGATGACGGACCTCTACCTCTTGACTACTACTCCTCGAGTCTTGCACCTGAACTCGACTGGGACCTACGACCTCACTGGAGTCTCGCGAGGCTCCCAGACAATCTATCAGTACCTTTCGCAGAACGGATACGAGCTGTCGATAGTTCAGTCTCATATGGCTGTCCTCGACAAAACTACGACTAGTGATAAGACCGACACCGGCTCAAGCGTGGATAATAACACCGAAACTGACGTAACACATACAGGCGTTAACACTGTTGTGACCGACAACGAAAAGGTCTTCAGAACTAACTTTGGCGTGAAATCAAGCTACCAGTTGTACAATTACACTAGTGGAAACCAGGCAAACTACAACGTTACGACTAGAACCGCCAACAGGCCCGCCTGGGGAGGCAACCCGGTCTACGGAGTCCAGAACGTCTTCATGGGTTTCCTACCGGTATTCGTCTACCACGTTGACCCAGCACTCTTCCAGGCCGCCAGAGCAGGTATGGCCAGCTTCAGAGTCGCTAGCTATCTCTACATCATATCCTATCCAGCCTGGAGCGGATACAAGATAGTCAACGATCCACAGTACGAATCCTTCTACGAGCCCTCCAACAACGTCGGACTACTCACGGCCCTGTTCATCGCAGCGGCAGTCGCTACTGGCATAGGAGGAGTCTTCGCATTCCTCTTCAAACGAAGACGCACACCGGCAACCACGATAGTCGGTACCGCAACACCGACCCAGTCACCCGGTCCCTTGGTGAGACTCTCCGGACCATCGCAATAGTCGAAGAAAAATGTCCGTCTCAGTCCATACGAATGAGATAGATGGATTCTCGCGGGCTCGCAGTTGAGACAGAGCATCTAACCAAGTTCTATGGTCGGACCCTGGGTCTTAGTGACCTCTCATTCGCCGTGGGTTCAGGAGAAGTGAGGGGGCTTCTCGGCCAGAACGGATCTGGAAAGTCGACATTATTGAAGAGCCTCTTGGGCTTGATCCATCCCACATCGGGGCTGGTGAGAGTCCTTGGCCTCGATGTGCAAAAGTTTCCGATGGAGATTAGGCGTTCTGTTGGCTATGTGCCGGAATCGCCTAGGCTCTACGAGTTCTTGACTGCCACTGAGTACTTGGACTTCATCGCGGATGTGCGAGGTCTATCATATGCAGAGAAGAAGGAGAGGATCGGCCGATTGATTCAGGCGCTCGACTTGGAGGGAAAACAGGGTGACACTATCAGTGGCTATTCTCAGGGGATGAAGCAGAAGGTAGCCCTCATGGGCTCCATTCTGCACCGGCCGAGGGTCCTCTTGCTGGACGAGCCTCTGAACGGTCTGGACCCGAAATCAGCCCGGGTGGTCAAGGAACTGGTTCACAGCCTCGCGCACGAGGGCGTCACGACGGTTTTCAGCACTCACATATTGGAGATTGCCGAGGCGATTTGTGATCGTCTAACCATTCTCCAGAACGGGCGTGTTCTGGCTGAAGGCACTGCGCAGGAATTGCGAGAAAAAGCTGGCCTTCCAGGGTCTGGGCTGGAAGATGTGTTCCTGAAACTGACAGGAACCAAAGGGGTCGAGGATATCGTTGAGGCTCTGATGAGATGAGAGCCCGCGTCCTGCTGAAGTTTGCCAAGATTCTGATGATCTCACGGCTCCGCGGTACGAGACGCTCATTCGTAACAAATAGCATCACCGCCCGGCCAGTCATTATCGCTCTCATTGGAATCGGGTTGTTCGTGTTCGGCCTTGGCCTTGGATGGGTAACCATCTCGGTCTTGACCTCGTCAAGTACTGATGCAACAGCAGTAGCCCAGATCGTTTTTACAATCTTCGGTGGCATTCCGATCTTCCTGATCGGGTTCTTCTTCTCGATGGGACTGCTGTGGGAGCTGAACGCGTCAACTGAGTCAGAGACGACGGACGCGATCAACTGGCTTCCAATAACACCCTCAGAGTATGTGCTAGCATCAACCCTCTCCACCAGCTACACCTATTCGCCTTTGGTCGCTGTCGTCCTTGGCTACGCTCTCCCGATAGGTTTCCTGACGGGAAACGGAGACGCGTTCGTGCTTCTGGTCGGAATCAGCCTGGTTGCAACCCTCATCGGCTCCGTAGGAGTCGAGATTCTGAGAAGTATGCTGGCACGAGCATCATCCGCGTTCAGTAGGATTGGTGGAAATGCCATGGTGGCGATGCGCATCCTAGGGGTCGTCCTCGTGCTAGTGTTTACGCAAGCATTGTTCAGCGGGTTCCTAGTCGTGAGAATTATCAGTACCCTCGTCGGCGACATCGCGGCAACAGTCGCCGTTCCGGTATTCTGGCCGACCTTGAGTATAACCAGCCTGCTCGGGTCAGACCTGCTCTCCTCTGCAATCTACTCGCTCCTCAGTCTCGGATTCTTTTTCGTCTTAACATACATCGCACTTTTCTTACGAGCGCGGTTCTGGATAACTGCCCCACCGTCACTGCACTTCTCGAGTTCGGGCTCCCTCTCGGGAATCAGCAAGCTCCGATGGTTAGGGCTTAGCAGCCTGTCTGTCGCCCTGCTGAGACGCGAACTCCGTTCTGCAACTCGCCGCAAAGAAGTTGTTCGTCTGATGGCAATTCCACTAATCCTACCAGTGATGGTGCTCTTTCCAGTAGTCTTTTCTCCAGCACCGTCCTCGACGACCACACCTCCAGTAGCGGTGAACCCCATACTCCTAGCTGGACCCCTCCTATTCGGTGTGGGTCTGGGAGCGTTGTTTCTCGGAATTACGTCGATCGGACAGGAAGGAGGAAGACTCTGGAACATTGGATCGCTGCCAGTCGGCGCAAGAATGATCGCGAAGAGTAAGATCTTGTTCACATCGATCATAGCGATGATCGGCCTCGTCCTTGGATTGGCGCTGGCTGTGCTGGTCTTTCATTTGGTGATTCTCGACGCCTTTGTCTTCTCGGGCCTCGGGCTGACGGTAGTACTCGCGGAGTCCAGCCTTGGAATTGCCGTGGGCAGCCGCTATGCCGATTTTTCCGAGGGTCCCAGGCCAAGGTTCGTCACAATAGCGGGTTCTATCATCGGATCGATCTTGGGAATTATCATTATGGGCCTAATGTCGGTCGCATTCGTGGTAACGCTGCTACTGACTTTCAGATTGGGCCTCTCCCTGCCGTCGATTCTCACGCCACTGCCTCTCTTTGCCACAGCATTCCTCGGGCTCATCTTTTCAAGAATCAGCTACGTGATTTCGATCCGTCCAATAGAGACGATCCTAGGTGAGATTCCTAACTAAGACTGAAACATCGTCCGCAGTCACGGCCCCCGACCCTCCTCTCAATTCAGATGACGCCTTACATACAAGGGTGTATGAGACATAGTCAACATCCCAAGAGGGGCAGGTTCTAGCTATTTGTGGCGTGCCGGTAACTCGTTTCGTGTATTCAACGTTACAAGTAACGTTAATATTGACTCTAGCGTGGGCTCATCATCCGGACCGGAGCAAGACAGTTCCAATCGACGTTCCTAGAACTGTGTTAGGCAAGGGTTCGAACTAGGTCCAAAAGAAGAGAAACCATATGGAATTGGCGGATGAACCTAAGTCGTGGGTCGAAGAAGCCCGTAACAGAGTGAAACGAATCAGTGATCTTGACCCCAAAGACAGGCTCGACATCGTGTACGGCATCGGTCTGTGCTGTTCCACTCTGGCGAAGAGCATGCAAGGCTGGATGCAATGGATAGGAAATCTATCACTCAAAGACTTCGAGCAGCGAGAACTCGAGGAGATCTTCGGTATTATCAAAAAGGCTACAGTTCAGCTTATGGAGTTAGATATCGACAAGACGTCAAAGTACGAGGAATCTCACGGTCTTCGCCAGAAACCAACGCGAGAAACGAATCGGCTCGTAAGTTAGACACAACCGTTTACGCCATAATAGGCTTAACACCGCAAGCGTCACGATTCAGGAAAATTAGTCCTGAACAACTGCGTGAGGCTCTTTCGATTCACTCCCTACTAGCCCACCTAGGCTAGGTTTCGGAAATCATGAGCCAAAGCATTACAAAAGAGGGCCGATAATCGAACCGAACGCGCTTGTCTGCTCAGCCAGTTGAAAGATTGGCCGTCGCATCCCTTGTGGCGGCTCGAATCGTGTACGCGGTAAATTGGTTGAACATAGGTGCTCTCTTCTATCTGATGAGTGGTGACCTCAACAGCGGAGTCTCAGGGCTGGGCACGCTAACCTCTAGCTTCTATCTTGGCGTGGGCTTGATGCAGGTCC
>VBBG01000075.1 GCA_005882905.1 Candidatus Bathyarchaeota archaeon
GGATTTTCGTGGCTCAGTCCTATTGGGTCTTGCCCTCGAAGGAACGAAACCCTATTCTCTAAGGAATAATTTTGCACACGATAATTCGATGCTTTGGTTTCTCTATCCGCAGTACGAGGGGACTGGGGTTGTCCCTGCGGGACAGTATACTGATCGATACGTCTGGATAAGGGCGAGGTTCAAGCTAAGCACGTTCACGTAGGAATCGCCAAAGATCAAGAAAGTCTTCTCAATGTTCTGATCAATTAGAGCATAGAGCGCATCTTCGGTAATGCCTGTAGCTGTGGATATTCGGGACACCTGCTCGAGCGCGTCTTGACGCGTTATGTCGGGGTCAACTCCGGAAGCTGACAACGACGAGTTACGAGAATGAAAGAAGATGGGGGAGGAGAAGTTCTGACCTATAAGATATGATCCTACAGCTTTGCCGTTGTTCGCGCTCAAGTGGGCGGTCGAGCCGTTAGCCTGGCTGGGAAAGAGGACTTGGGCGAATCCTGTGACTGCAAGTGGAAAGAGGAGCCCGCAGAGTAGCATTGAGACGATGGCTAGCCTGATCGCTGGCGAGGAATTTCTTCCGATCTCTTTCTTGAGGCTCAACTCTTCTCTCTACACTCCCAGCGAGAGTAGTGCTATGTCGATGAGCTTGATTCCGATGAACGGGACTACTATTCCGCCGCCTCCATAGATGAGGGCGTTCTTGATGAACAGAGACATGGTGCTGGTAGGCTTGAACCCTATGCCCCTCATGGCGAGGGGGATTAGAAGCGGGATTATCGCCGCGTTGAATATCAGCGCGGACAAGACCGCCGTGTTCAGTCCCAGTCCGAGAATGTTGAGAGCCTTCAGCTGGGGAAGGGTGGACGCGAACATTACTGGTACGATCGCGAAGTACTTGGCAACGTCGTTCGCGATGCTGAAGGTCGTCACAGCGCCCCGTGTCATGAGCAATTGTTTTCCCAGCATGACCACCTCTATGATCTTCGCCGGGTTTGACTCCAAGTCTACCATGTTCGCCGCCTCCTTGGCAGCCTGAGTGCCCGAGTTCATCGCAAGTCCCACATCGGCAGCAGCCAGGGCGGGGGCATCGTTCGTGCCGTCCCCGATCATGGCCACGACCCGGTTCTCGGACTGTTCCCGCATCACGATCTCATACTTGTCCTCGGGCTTGGCCTCGGGTCTGTACTCATCTATCCCCACCTCGTTCGCGATGCTCTTCGCGGTCAGAGGTTGGTCACCGGTCAGCATGACCGGACGGATCCCCATCACCTTGACCGACTCGATCTTCTCCCTAATGTCCGGTTTGAGAACGTCCCTTAATCGGATGAGTCCAATCGCCTCCCTGTTCTTCGTTACTGCTAGGGGCGTGTCACCTCGGCTCGAGATCTGGTTCACCAACTCGTCATAATTGCTGGGCACTGTGCGGACGATCTTCTTCACGGCGTCGGGGGCGCCTTTGATTATCTCCGTCTCATCCTCCGAGGGTGCGGAACCAGCTTCTTGATGAGGTTCGAACTTTCGTCGCAATCTTCCTCGCTCTCGGCCCGATTTGTCTCCCTTTGGGAGCATGAACCCGGATCCTTGGGAGATCTTGACGCCGCTGGTGCGCGTGCTGGCCGAGAATTCGTAGACCTCAGAGACAGCTAGGGCGTTTAATTCTCTAGGGACAAAACCATCCTCGTACGCGAGCCGTATCAGGCTCCGGCCTTCGGGCGTATCATCGTGCCAGGAGGACAGAAAGGCGGCCTCACCCACTTCCTTGGAAGTGTGACCCTCGAACGGGATGAACTCCGTGGCTTGCCTGTTGCCGACGGTGATCGTGCCTGTCTTGTCGAGTATGATGACGTCCGTGTCACCTGCTCTCTCGACCGCTCTCCCAGATTTTGCCACGATCTTCCTGCGGTAAAGCCGTGATATTCCGGACAAGCCTATCGCGGGTAGAAGAGCGCCTATCGTCGTTGGGAGGAGACAGACATAGAGTGCGATGAGGACAGATAGGTCTATCGCGAGGTTGAGGGTGATGGAGAGACCGAGAAGCGCGGAGACGATTATTGTGAAGATCGCGGTTAGACCAACGAGCACCATGGTCACAGCGACCTCATTCGGTGTTCGTGGTCTCTTGGATGATTCGACCATCTTGATCATCTGACTGATGTACGTCTCCTCCGGGTTGACGGTGACCCGGGCGGTCAGATTGTCGCTGATGATCTTCGAGCCGCCGATCACCTCGTCTCCTGGAGCCTTCCGGACGGGCGTGGACTCTCCGGTGAGCAGCGACTCGTCTACCATGCTTATTCCTTCAAGGATTTCAGCATCGATCGGAACAACGTCGTTCTTCTCAAGCAGAATCAAGTCCCCCTTACGAAGCGCCGTGGAGGGAGTCGCAACAAATCTTCTCACATCTCCCTCGACGAGTATCTTCTTGCTCTGAACCTCAGACTCCAGGCTTCGGAGACTATTGGCGGTGTTCTTTGCCTGCGACTCCGCGAGCGCGTTCGAAAGAGTAGCGAACCATACAGTGAGGAGAAGTATGAAAGCAATCTCGACATAATAGACTCTCAGAGCCAGGCTCGCGACAGGGTAGAAGGCGGGAGGATAGACTGCCATCGCCGCCACGACGAAGAATGTGAGTTCAACGATGAACATGACAGGATTCGACAAGAGAAGGGCCGGGTTCAACCGGATCAGTGAATCGAGAAGCGTTCTTCTGGAGAGAAGGCTTGTCCGGAGACCTGATCTGCTAAGGTGTCTCATAGTCTGCATGCTTGTTTCAGAACCCGTTGACTCGTTTCTGGAAGAATTCTAGGATGGGTCCGAGGGCCAGAAAGGGGAAGAATGTGAGAACCACTAGAAGGAGTATGCTTCCGACGAGGACGATAGTGAAAGTAGCGCTGTCTGTTCTGAGTCCGATCTCGCTGGTTCGCCTCCGATTCATCATTGAACCTGCGAGGGCTAATAGTAGTCCGATGGGGATGAAACGGCCGGAGAGCATGACTAGCGCGGTGGATATGTTGAAGAAGGGTGTATTTCCTGTCGCGCCTAGAAAGTCAGACCCGTTGTTCGCCGCGGCGCTCGTGAACTCGTAGAATATCTGCGTGAACCCTGTTGAGCCTGTCGAGACGCCGATGGCGGATGCCGCTCCCGTCGCATACGCGAGGACAGTGGGGACAAGAATGATGACAGGGTGAACCAAGAAGGTGATCATGACAAGTTTAACGTCGCGGGCGTTGATCTTCATCCCCAGATATTCTGGCGTTCGGCCGGACATGAGGCCGACGATGAAGACGGTGATGACAACGTACATCACCATGTACATGACTCCGACGCCCTTCCCGCCGGGCGATGACTGGATTAGCATCCCCATGAATGCAGAGAGGATTACGAGGGGATGATTGCCGAACAGGCTTGAGTTCTCGGAGCCTGTGGTGACGGCAGTCGTGACGACCGTCCAGAAGGTTGAGAAGAACCCGCCGAATCTCACTTCCATTCCACGACCGAGACCATAATTGGGGATGAATGCAAGGAGCAGGTCGATCGCGAAGAGAGAGTAGGCACCCCAGAGGATTGGGCGGGCCTCCCTCCTCTTCCCCAGCATCCGCCCGTAGACAAAACAGAGAGCCGTCGGTATCAGAAGCATAAGAAAAATCTGGAAGATGTCGCTCGCAGGATTAGGATTCTGGAAAGGATAGGCGGAATTGGCTCCGTAATATCCTCCTCCGTTG
>VBBG01000076.1 GCA_005882905.1 Candidatus Bathyarchaeota archaeon
AGGCGTCAAGGTGCCGAGTATTATTCGGACATCAAGGCTCGAGTCTCTGAAGATAGGGATGGAGTTGGAGGTCGACTTCAGCCCAAGACCCCAGGAGTCAGGCTGGCCACAATGGCCGCGGTACTTTTTCAAAGAGACCGAGTGATCGATGACCGAATCTTAAGGGGCTAGCGCTTAAATAACCAGGTTCGCCTCAATTATTCTTGACGGGGAGCTGGGATAAGACCCGGCTGAGAGGATGGCTTCGTCGCCATCGACCCTTTGAACCTGATCCGGGTAATGCCGGCGGAGGGACGAGACGAAGGTCTTCTTCTCGGATCCTATCCCTCTCGTCAAGAGGAAAATATGATGAACGCGCAACCAGGGAAGGTAGGCGAGTCCGCGAGAAAATCGGCTACGCTTAGCACCAGAAAAGAGATCGAGCAGGTCAGGATTCTGGCCGAAACGGTAGTTCTTGTGGCCCTGTCGGGTGCATTGTACCTGTTCAGGTTCTTCCTTCTTCCGCAGGGGGGTGCGGTAACACTTGGTTCGATGGTTCCAGTCTTCTTGCTCGCTCTCCGGAGAGGGCCGCGGGTCGGAATAGTTGGCGGTGTCGCCTTTGGCCTCGTCGCTCTTGTCGAAGATCTCTATTCTGGTGTTGAAGTCATCTTTTACCCGGCTCAAGTAATTCTCGATTATCCATTGGCGTTCGGTGTCCTCGGAGTTGCAGGTTTCTTCCGGAGGATACCCATTCTGGGAGTGGGAATATGCGTCGCGGCTCGTTTCTGTTCACACTTTGTCTCCGGTGTTTTGTTTTTTGCGAGCTTCGCTCCGGCAGGGATGAGTCCCTTTGTGTACTCTGCTCTGTACAACGGCGGGTTTCTGCTCCCCGAGTTTGTCATTACCGCGGCCCTAATGTTCGTGTTGGTCAGAGTCAAGGCACTGGAACTCTACCTTTGACCTCTCCTCAATGAGTGAGATTCTAGGGCAGCCACTTCAGGTTTAGGTCGCAATGCAGTTGGGCAAGCCTACCTTGGACGTGATGGCCAAGACAGTCTTCCAACTGAAAGGGCGCGAATCGGGGAAAGTACTGGTTGGACCCAATCGCGGAGTTGACGTATCTGTCGTCGGTATCGGTAAGGGGCAAGTGATGGTCGCTAGTTGCGACCCCATTTCCTTCATACCCTCCCTAGGGCCTAGAGATTCTGCTTTAATGAGTGTCCATGAGGTCGCTTCCGACGTCGCAACCAGCGGGATAGCGCCAAGGTTTGCGATGTTTGATCTAAATCTGCCTCCGCATGTTTCCAATAGTCTTCTCTCAAGTTACTGGAAATCGGTTCATGAAACCTGCAAAAGTCTGGGTTTATCGATCGTGGGGGGTCATACTGGCAGGTTTGAGGGATGCGACTATTCGGTAATAGGCGGCGCAGCATTCTGGACGTTCTGCCAAAGCGATCGATATTTGACATCGGCGATGGCAAGCGATGGTGACGATCTAATTCTCACAAAGACGGCCGCTTACGGGGCGACGGCTGTTCTTTCGCGAGTTTTTCCACGCAGAGTTCGGAGATTTCTGGGCCCATCACTGTTTCGAGAGGCGGCAAGATATTTGCCAAGAATGAATACTGTCAACGATTCTCTTACAGCTGTCAAGGTGGGGATTCATGGCTACGGTGTAACGGCGATTCATGATGTAACCGAGGGCGGGGTCTACGCTGCAGTGTTGGAAATGGCGAACGCGTCGGCTGTAGGGGGTATCGTAGACGTTGAGAGTATTCCTGTCTCAGAGGAGACTTCGCAGGTTTCAAAGTTGTTTCGAATCGACCCGTTGACGTCTCTGGGAGAGGGAAGCTTGGTTATCGCCTCTCGGCCCGATAAGACAAAACACGTAATGGACAGGCTGAGGTCGAACGACGTGCAGGCGACTGTGATCGGACAATTCTCTTCCAGGGTTCAGGGAGTACGTGGACGGGAAGGAAACAGGCGAGCGCGGATCCGATATCCTGCCAGGGACCCTTACTGGCAGGCGTATTCGAGAGGTTTACGGAAAGGCTGGAACTAGCACAAACTCGCTTCAGAACTCTGGCTTCAACTGTTCATTATCGTGGGAGTAAATGTACAGCGGATTCTCAATTCGACGGAGAAGGTCTATCGATTCGATTCCCTGTGCGGAATCGTAGATCATCCCTGTGATGTTTCTCTTCTCTATGTTTTCGGCCAAGGGTGCCGCGTCTCCCGCGTAAACTAGATTCCGATTCTTCCACTTCACGACGAGCGACTGGTGTCCGATCGTGTGGCCGGGGGTTGGAAGAACCTGCACACCATCCTCGATCTCATATTTTCCTCTCACCGGCAGATAGTCGCCTTCGACGTCGAAGAAATCGCGGAGGTAGCTCACCCTCATGAACCGGTCGGGGAAGTACGCGTAACGGATCTCGTCGGTCTGAACTAGAAACTTGCTGTTCTGAAACAATCGGTTGTTGCCGCAATGGTCAAAGTGTAGGTGGGTGTTGACAACCATCGTCACATCCTTCGGACGGAGTCCGGCCTTCTGAAGGGAATAGCTCAGCTCTTCCTCTCTGCTCCTCGTGACATCGTGGAACTTTTGATATTTTGGCGGAAGACTTCCCACCCCTGTGTCGACGAGAATGGTCTCCTTCTCTGTCCGGACGAGTAGCGGCTTCAGTGCCGCTCTGTACTTGACCCCTTGATATTTGCCAAAGACTAAGAAGCTCTTGTCGAGGGTAAAATAGCCGTCTGAGAGTAGTTTTACGTCAAGAACTGTCAACGTGCCTTCGGCGATCGCGGAGGGCTGGAACTATATGTTGTCTAGCCCGGAGTCTAGTGACTCCTGTTAGAGGTTATCAAGGGCTTCGGGTTTTGTCTTGGGAGGTGTCGAGGCAGTCACGATGGTCAGACGGCCCCTATGGACTCCTTCCGAAGAGCACGTTAAGGAGGCCAATCTGACCCATTTCATCTCACTGGTTAACCGGAAATATTCAGCCGGGATCCAATCCTACAGGGAGCTCTATCGCTGGTCAATCGAAAAAGTCGCAGATTTCTGGTCTGCCATGTGGGACTATGCGGGTGTCATATGTTCTCATAGCTACGATAAGGTTGTAGACGACTTCGCCAGGTTCCCTGGAGCTTCTTGGTTTCCAGGGGCCAGGCTAAACTTTGCGGAAAACCTGCTCCGATTTAGGGATGAGCGGACCGCTTTCGTCGCAAGAACCGAGGCCGGTGTCACGTCAAGGCTGGCATATTCGGACCTGTACCAGAAGGTAGCACGCTTGGCGGGGTGGTTGCGGGAGAGAGGGGTCCGTCCTGGTGACAGAGTTGCGGGCTACTTGCCCAACGTGGTGGAGACCGCGATTGCGAT
>VBBG01000077.1 GCA_005882905.1 Candidatus Bathyarchaeota archaeon
ACTCCAGCTAGCCTAGCGACACAATACCCGTCTGCCTGAAAGCTCCCCGGAAAGCCTGCTATCGAATGCTTGCGTAGCACTCGATTATCGAGGCGATGTATCTTATTCCGTTTATGAAATCCTCGGTCGTCGTATACTCGTTTGGCGCGTGCGCGCGCGAGTACGCCGAGGGCGGCCCGCTGCCCGTCCAGATAGAATCCATGCCCAGCCGTTTGGTAAAGAGATAGTCGGGACCGGACGCCGGGTTCCGAGGAATAACCACCGCACTGCTCCCATAGGCGATCCTCGCCGCTTTCTCCGCGGCCAGTGCTATCGGGGCCGATGGCCTCGTGAATGATGGTTCTATGAAGCCGAGCCCCCGGACCTGGATATCGTCAAACCCGTGACTGTCCAAGTGCTCCTTCAACAGCCGCAGCTGCTTCCTCGGATTCTGGTTATAGACGAGCCGGAAGTCTATCTTCAACATCGCACTCCCCGGCAGCACAGTCTTCGAGCCCTCGCCGATGTATCCGGTCTTGAAGCCGCAGATCGTACACGTCGGCTCCGTCATGTAACGCCTCAACGCCTCCCGTTTGGTCCTCGCCATCAAGAAACTCTTGAGACCCCACTCCTTCAACAGATTCTGGCCCCTAAACGGAACCTTGCCAAGCAGACGCGACTGGACCGGTGAGAACCGCTCCACATCATCATACCAGCCTTTCACAAGAATCCTGTCATCAGGGCTCTTGATCGTAGACATTGCCCAGACAAGCCGCCAGGCAGGGTTCTCCGCGAGAGGAGCGTACGAAGAATGCAGATCCTCGCGAGCCTTTCTGCAGCGAAGCTCGACATACAAGAGACCCTTGACGCCGAGGCTGATCTTGGCCCGGCCCGTCTCATCGAAATCACCATCATAACAGACGACAGAATCCGCCTTCAACCGCTCAGCATTCTCCTCAACAAAGCCTGGAAGATGCGGACTACCAATCTCCTCCTCGCCCTCAACGATGAACTTGAGATTGAGAGGAACGTCACCGGTCGCTTTGAGGAAGCTCTCAGCGGCTTTGATGAAAGATGTCACGTTGTTCTTACTATCTGCCGCACCGCGTGAGACGATCTTTCTTCCAGTCAGCTTAGCATCGAAAGGTCCAGACACCCATTTCTCGAGAGGCTCCGGAGGCTGAACATCGTAATGGCCATAGATCAGGAGGGTCTTTGAGCTGGACTTCGACATGGCTTCTCCAAATACCACGGGATTGCCGTTCTTTACGGGAAGAATCTTCGTCTTTACTCCAGCCATCTCCATCTGCTTCTTTACAATCCTAGCGCAGTCCTCAATCCCGACCTTCTGGGCTGAGACACTCGGCTGTTTGAGGAGCGTGCGAAAATCCTGTAGAAACCGTTCCTTATTCTTCGATATGTACTCGAGAGATCTGTTCAGACTAGTACTTGGCACGACAATGACGAGTCTCGGTTGAGTAGATAGCTTCTTCTATACACGCCAATACGAGGTTGATCTGGCATCTCCTTCAAGAATAGACATGCATAGCATCTTGGAAAGCGTTGCGATCTCAACTCTTCTCCAGACCTTTTCTAGTACGCCTTGACACCAGTGTCGAAGTTAGGATCGAGAGTGCCAAGGCGGGGGCTATTATCAGAGATATGAGGACCGGGATAGCTCCGGGTGTTATTGTCGTCTCTATTGGCGTCTGGGTCCCCGTATTGTTCGCGAGTCGCACAGTTGCGTTGGGGTTGAAGGCGGTTGTCGCTGTTCCCCAGGTCGAATTTGTGCCGGTCGTGGTGGTTGGTGCTAGGATACCCGGCAGGGCGATAAAGCCGAGGCCGGCTACGACTCCTAGCATAGCAACAAGGGTCAACCTTGCTCGCGAGCCAACTTTCAAGCCTCGATCTGCCCTCGTGTGGCCGAACCTACTATGATATTCATTGGTCGCTTCCTTGGCATAATCCCACACGTTAGAACGGTCCGTACCGTTTTCAGAACGGTCTCAGCCTCCACGCCCGGTAAGTCTCAGTCCACGAAACCAGTACCGCGGACCCTCCGAAAATGAGCGCCACGATATTATGAGTTGAAAAGGTCGGCGGATAGAAGATCGGGTAGAGGACCAGCATTACAGTAAACATAGTCGAATAGAACAGGTAGCGCGGTAGGAGGACGCCGAGAACACCAACAAAGTCCCGTAGCACACCCACCTTTACGTGTTCAATGAGATGATACTCGCCCGTCAAGTCCTTCTCCAGTAATCCCAGCATCCGCAGCTTCTCTAGATGGTGCATTGCAACGCTGGGGCTACTCAATCCTAGAGCCCGCTGCACAGGTCTCACCCCAACAGACCGGTTCTTCGAGCCAAGTATATGCCAGTAGACCCGCAACGTAACCCCCCGCAGCTCGGATTCCACAATCTTGTCGTGGTCCTTCTCCAACGCGAATCTCCAAGGAGACAACACTCCGAATGGATAGAATCTTACGCTTTGGGGAGCTGTTCTGTTCTCTGAACGCCCCGTTCGAAACACTGGAATTAAACCCCCACCAGAGAGAGTATGTTCCCATGCGATCCACAGGTCTTGGCACAGTCGTCTCCGTTCTGTCGCTCATAGCCCTAAGCATGGTCCCGGTTACGATGTACCTGACTCACAGCCCAGCCACCCTGGCGGTTCACTCGATGACTCCCTTCTCATCCTATGATGAGCTACAACATTTCATATTTTCAAAGAGCTGTAATGGTCTTGAAGTCCGTGGCCTCTACAATCCCAACCCGGCTCCCCAGCCCTTGTCTGGGAATGGTCTAGCGACTACTGCCTCATCCAGCTCCTCATACTCAGGTACGATTCCAACCCACTCAGAGACCAACGCCCAGGTTGCCGGGGTCGACGAGCTGGACACGGTGAAGAATGATGGGACATACCTCTACACTGTCACCAACAATACCGTTGCGATAGTCCTAGCTTATCCGGTCGTCGATGCAAGAGAGGTGGCGAGACTCTCCGTAAACGGCTCTATCCAAGGAATCTTCATCGACGGCAGCCAGCTGGTGATTATCAGCCAGCATTTCCAGTACTACCCTGTGCCTTACACCTTCACGGGGGCTCCAACAGTTGCCGGAGGAGTAAGCATGATAGCCGTCCCAGCCTACTCATACGACCAGACCAGCTCGATCTGGGTCTTTGATGTCTCCAACCATTCGAACCCGATTCTAACGACCACGATCATCGCTAACGGAACACTGTCTGGAGCACGTCTCATCGGAAACTATGTCTACATGATATCGACCCAGCCCATCGGATGCGTAGGGCCGGTCCCGGTTCCAGAGAACATTGTCAACGGGAACTCTTTGACGATGCTGCCTAATCAGATCTACCACTCTGACGTTGCCGATTACGCTCAAAGCTTCACCACTGTCATCGGAGTTGATCTCAGCCAGGCCAATCCTGCTCCGACGGCTAAGACTTTCCTTATTGGAACGAGTAGCAACGTCTACGTTTCGCTCAATCAAGTCTACCTCACGCAGCCGATCTGGAGCCAGACAGAACAGACGGTGATCCATCGGATCAGCATCGATGGTTCAGACATCAGCTATGAAGCCACTGGAACAGTTCCCGGACATGTCCTCAACCAGTTCTCGATGGACGAATACAATGGCTACTTCCGGATCGCAACCAGCGAATACGGTTACGCTAGAATTCTCACTCCTCAGACTTCAACTACAATCTCTACGGTGTCACAACAGCAAACAGACTTGTACGTGTTGGACCGTAGCCTTCAGACCGTTGGAAGTCTCCAGGGACTAGCGCCGGGCGAAGCATTTTACGCTGCACGGTTCATGGGCGACAGAGCCTACCTTGTCACTTATCAGAGGATGGACCCGTTGTTTGTAATAGGTCTCCAAGACCCGTCCCGGCCAAAGGTGCTAGGCCAGCTCAACATAACTGGAGTGTCGGACTATCTCCAACC
>VBBG01000078.1 GCA_005882905.1 Candidatus Bathyarchaeota archaeon
CCGGCTCAGAATCATACCATCAAGAAATGGAAAGGAGATACGACAGGTCTCTGAGAAAGCTATGGCTTAGAGTACGTGGGCGATGATGCCTATGACGCCGGCTACGATTACAAGAATTGGCCCGTAGCTCCAGAGCGAGGATCCGGAATCAAACTCGTACGCCAGTACCCCAACGATCACCATGAGCACACTCCAGAGCAACTGCGTCATCCTGCGAGAGATCACTGCAGCTACGATGCCCAGCGCGAGCCGTGATATAGCGAAGAAGTAGACACCTGAGACCAGCACCACGAGTCCTCCGACTATGCCAATAATCTTCGCCGCTTCCAATGATGTCTGCATCAGCAAACCTCGCACGAACCATTTGCTGACTCGATTCAACCCAGACAACACCACCAATCCTCGCGCAGGTTCGCCGATATAATGCAAGGGAATTGATCAAAATCCTTCTAAATTCTATTCTAGAAGCTCATGCAGCCCGTTGCAGGAAATTACAAGCGTGAATTATTCTGCGCCGCGCTTCCTCAGTAGCTCGACAACACTGTCGTGGCCTTTCTCGCGAGCGAAGATCAGAGGCGTCTTTCCTTCTCCATTTCTCGCGTTTGGATCAGCCCCGTTTTCAAGGAGAAGATTCACTAGTTCAACGTTCCCGGCGAATGCTGCATGCATCAAGGGCGTAAATCCGCCTTCGTATTGATGATTGACGTTTGCACCTTTCTTGAGTAGTAGCTTCGCGACTTCGTTGTGATTCTGCGAGACGGCACCCGTTAGCGCTGTGTATCCCGTCTCGTTCTTTGCAGGCGCGTTCAGGTCCGCTCCCTTGTCGATTAGATATTCGGCGGATTCTTTCTGGCCCAGATAGGATGCGAGAGCCAGAGCTGTGAAGCCGTCTGGAGAATAGGACCTGACAAGGGACACGTCATGATCAACTAGAGTCTTCAGCTAGCTTAGGATCCCCAGCGCAGCTGCTTCAAAGACATCGAGATCAGGCTTTCTAGACCCTATTTCTTGGGCTGCTTGCTTGTTTCCCCTATAGAGGGCGAGGAACACAGCTGATACGCCGTCCTTGTCTCTAGCGTTGGCGAGTGATGGCTGTGCTTCGAGGAGTTGACGAATTCTTGGGCTTTCGTTCTTCTTGACCGCGTCAAGGAATTCGTCGGTTTGCATAGTTAGCATAGCTAACTATTAGTAATGCTAATATATAATCGTTTGGGAACATGCAGGTGATGAGCAAGCAGAGAATGTCAGAGGAGACCGCCAGGAAGCTTCACAGCGCGGCCCTCCACTTAATGCGCTATGTGCGCACACAGGACACCGCTCTAGGAGTACCGCCTGCACAACTCTCAGCGCTATCTGTCGTCGTCTTCGGTGGCAAAAAGTCTCTCTCGGATCTTGCACAGGCCGAACAGGTCCGTCCTCCAACAATGAGTCGAATAGTCGACGCACTCGTCCGACAAGGTCTTGTAAAGAGAGAAGTTGACAAGAAGGATAGACGCTCGGTAGTCATAACGGCTACAGACAAGGGAGAGAGAATCATGCATGAAGGCAGAAATCGCAGAGAGAAGCGGCTGCTCGAGCTGATGCGAGGGCTCTCGAAAGACGAGATTGAGGCCTTGGACAAGGCCTCTGAGATTCTTGCGGGGTCGCTAGCTACGACAGCTCACTAGATGAGCGGTTACTCGTCGGACCCTTCTTTATGCCTAACCACAGCAACATCGCCTAACGTGACTCCTGGTGAGTGGGAGGGTCGACGTGGTGGAGCCGGAATATCAAGCTCGTCCCGTGGAACAAGCAGCCGGATTCTCAGAATGTGTTCCAGCTCCTTTGCAAGTCTCATCGTCGGCAGCATCTTGCCGATCTCAATTTTCTGGATCACCGTCACTTTCTCCTTTGCTTTGAAGGCGAGATCCTGCTGTGAGAGACCCAGCTTTGCTCTCGCCTCCTTGACCGCAGTCGGGTATTCCTCTATTAGATCGGACTCTTCAACCGCCTTTGGCAGCTTCTCGATCGGAGCATGTGTGTGTGTCGGAGCTATCACCGGGCGAGCAGGCCTGTCTGGAAAACTGGGAAGCCGGGTTCGAAGGCTTGAGCATTGTTGGCAGACGACCAGCCTAGCTCCTTCGACCAAGGACCTTGCAGGTTTGCCTACAATCTCGCGTCCACATATCTCACAGAACAAGGGTTCAGGATACCTCTAGGCGAGAACGTTAGAAATAGGCTCCTATGATGCTTATGTAGGTATCGGATTTAGAATGCCCCTCCAGCTGGTAAAGCCTAGGCTTCACGAGCTGAGAAGAATTAGAGTCGTTGCTAACTACCAGTTTGGTAGAGGCGCCTCGAAAGCCTTCCCTAAGACCATACTCATCACTCGCAGTCCTCACACGCACCGGATACGCCACATTTTCCGCGACAATAGTCTCCTCGCAACCTATCGTCCCAAGGATGGCCTCCTAGCTCTCTCGATAGCGGGGGGAGAGGCGTTGTTGGGGATATTCAAACCACCAAGGCTTCGGGTTAGAGTAGTCTCTGGAGTAGAGGAGTTCATCAAGGAGGGCGGCAACGTCTTCTGCAAACACGTCCAAGAGGTCGATCCCGAGCTGCGTCCCGCTGAGGAGGTCCTGGTAGTCGATCGCAAGGACAAACTGCTTGCTGTAGGTCGAAGTTTCTTCAATGCCGAGGAAATGCTGAGCTTCAAGGTCGGCGTTGGAGTAAAAGTCAGACATGGAGTAGAAGGCTGATAGGCTTAACAGTCAGCAACCAAGAACGGAGAACGACCCATCATGCAGCGTAGGATCAACCCGCGAGAAGCGAACAGGATGATGCAGCGCATGGGCATGCAGCTCAAACAGATCGACGACGTGACACGGGTCGTAATCGAATCCGCCACGAAGAAAATAATCATAGACGAGCCTGAAGTCGCCATCGTCACAGTTCAAGGCCAGACAGTCTACCAGGTAGGCGGGGGAAGAACAAGAGAAGAAGGTCCAGCCAGTGCAAGCTCAGACGAAGACGCGAAGCTCGTGGCCGCACAGGCCGGAGTCTCCGCCGAGGAAGCGGCCAGTGCTCTCCGACAATCTGGAGGAGACCTCGCCCAAGCGATCATACTCCTCAAACAGAAGAAACCATCCTGAGAAACCTTTCAAACAGTTGACGATTCAGGCGACGCTCTGCTTCATTCTCAGAGACGACAAAGTTCTACTCCTCAAGAAATCCAAGGGACTCTTTGGCCAGGACAAGTGGAGCGCACCAGGCGGAAAGATGCTGCCCGGCGAAGAAGCCGAATACTGCGCCGTCAGAGAGGTTCTCGAGGAGACACAACTAGCGATAAAGAATCCAGAACAAGTAGGTATTCTTCACTTTT
Organism: Candidatus Bathyarchaeota archaeon; assembly: GCA_005882905.1. Lineage (GTDB taxonomy): Archaea > Thermoproteota > Bathyarchaeia > 40CM-2-53-6 > 40CM-2-53-6 > 40CM-2-53-6. Next base: position 3,362 of record VBBG01000078.1, read on the forward strand.
ACAAGAATGATAGGCGTGAGAACCCAGACTGGACGGTGCACGTTTTTCTCTCGCGGACCTTCAAGGGAATACCCGTCAGGAGCCGCGAAGGCCAGATCGGATGGTTCGATGCGAACAGTCTGTCTCTCGAAGAGATGTGGGAAGACGACCGATACTGGTCCCGTCTAGCGCTTGAGGGTAGAAGATTTGAAGGATGGTTCTACTACTCGGGTGACTTCGAGAACCTCGTCGACTACAGAATAGAGGAGGACCGACCTCTTGCCTCGGTCAAAGTTTGAAACCACTATCCCTCTGCTGGCCATGTTTTAAGACCGAAGGTGGACTGGAGGATGTTATCAGAGCGATCGCGGACGCGATCAAATCAACCCCGGCAGTCACACTGCTCGATGTCGAGTCTAACCCGGATCACAACCGCTCAGTGATAAGCTTCGTCGGCGAACCGGGACCAGTGAAGCAAGCGGCCTTGGCCGCGGCGGCAAAGGCTATCGAACTGATAGATCTTAACAAACACAAAGGTGAACACCCCCGCATGGGCGCGGTCGACGTTGTGCCCTTCGTGCCTCTATCAGGCGCGACGATGGAGGATTGCGTTTCTCTAGCTAGGGATTTTGGACGAGAGCTCGGAGCCAGCTATCGCGTCCCCGTATTCCTCTATGAAGAAGCGGCGACTGTTCCTGAGAGGAGGAATCT
>VBBG01000156.1 GCA_005882905.1 Candidatus Bathyarchaeota archaeon
CAGGACAAGGTCTTCTTGGGCCAAGCCTCCCTTGCTGCCCATGACTGTCGCAGCGTCGCCATATTCTCCTGCTTTCTTTCTCACGCTGACAATTTTCTCGACCCACTGGTCCAGAATATCCGCCATGCCCAGGAATCTTATCGCGTGTCCATGGGGCATCATGTCGAACACGTAATAGTCGAATTTGCCAGCGGTCATCAGCTCAACCATCGCGTCGAACGTGGCCGATTCCGCCATCGCTGGCTCAGCTGCTGACGAGTTGATGTAGTCCTCCACCTCCTCGGGAATCGTATCCATCTTGTACATGTCCTTGATCTTGTTCCTGATCTCGTCCTGATACTCTGCTATCCTCCGGTCAGCGTCTATCTCGACAGCGTAGAGGTTGCCTGCAAGTTCAACCTCTCCCTGTCCGAAGATCTTCCTCTCGAAAATATCCGATAGACTGGCCTGGGGATCGGTTGAGAACACGCAGACCCTTTTGCCCTTCCGCGCAAGCCAGTAGGCGGTCGCCGCTGATAGTGTAGTCTTTCCTAGTCCACCTTTGCCGCCGAAGAGAATGTATTTGATCTCAGGGTTGGATGCAAAGTAATCGGCCATGTCCGCCCTGACCGCAGTGCTCATGACCGTTCACCGGCACCTCCCTAGTACAATGAGTCGGTAATGTCACGATCCCTAAGCAGGGTCTGCTTCCAGGTCTTCAACGACGGAACCGCGTAAGGCAGGAGTCTGAGACTGTAGTATGGAGGCAGCACGGGTATTCCCAGCATGTCTCCCATAGTTATCAGCATGAACAGATTCTCCATATGCATCCTCAACCGCAAGGCGTAGGTCACCATCCCATGCAGAGCCATCCCATAGAAAAGACCCTTCGCCGCCTTCGCAACCTCACTCTGCTTCTTCGGATTCTTCGCATCTTCGGCCTTCTTTGCCATCTTACTCCCAGAAGAGAATATGTTTCAGATCGCTAAATAGATACCTACAGACGCCCGCAGGGGACCGGTCAATCCACGAGTCCCTTTTTAACGAAGAAGCCCTCGAAATCTCAACTCGCACCAGAGAGTCAAGGCTAATTGATCTACGTCGGCGTCGACATAGGAGGAACCTTCACTGACACAGTCGTCTTTGACGAAAAAGAACCCAAACACATCGAGATCGTCAAAGTCTCCACCGACCCGAATGAACCGGAAAAGGCAGTTGTCGAAGGGTTAAGACGCGAGCAGGGAAGAGCCCAAAGGGTCTCGCTACTATCCCATGCTACCACAGTCGGCACAAACGCCCTCCTTACTCATACAGGACTCGCGAAGACAGCACTCATCACCAACCAGGGATTCAGAGACATCCTAGAAATCGGACGGCAGAGAAGACCCGAACTCTACAACTTGAAGACCCAGCGACCAGTAACATTGGTCAGGAGAAGAGACCGGTTTACTGTTAGAGGAAGGACGAGAGTGGATGGAAGCCAACTCGAGCAACTCAACAATGAAGATCTCAGAACGTGTGCCCAACGGATAACTTGGTCGGGATTCGATGCAGTGGCGATCTCACTCCTCCACTCCTACGCGTACCCAGCTCACGAGAATATGGTGCGCGATGTCTTGAGAGAGGCAGGCTTCAGTGGACACGTTGATGTTTCCAGCGAAATCGACCCAGAGTATCGTGAATATGAGAGAACAAGCACCACCGTGGTCAACTCCGTACTCAGCCTCCTAGTCTCGAAGTATCTGACAAGGCTGGAAAGAGAGCTGCGATTGATAGGATTTCACTGTCCCCTCTACGTCATGAATTCTGACGGGACCGCGAGTACGATAACGCAAGCCTCACAGCGTCCAGTCTCCATTATCGAGTCTGGGCCTGCAGCTGGAGTCCTCGCCTCAAAGAGCTTGGCGAGTGTTCTGGGATGCAGGAAAGCAATCACCTTCGACATGGGCGGGACGACCGCCAAGGCAGGGACTATCATCAACGGCAGACCAGACCTCGCCTACGAATTCGAAGCCGCAGCAAGAACTTACCACGGAAGGTCAATCAGAGGCAGCGGCTACCCAGTAAGACAACCGTTCATCGACCTGGCAGAAGTGAGCGCTGGAGGCGGAACAATCGCATCGATAGACGAGACCGGAGGACTCAAAGTGGGACCAGAGAGTGCGGGTGCAGACCCGGGACCCGCAGCATATGGCAAGGCTGGACGACAGGCGACAGTAACCGACGCAAACATAGTCGCCGGAAGAATCAACCCCACCCAACTCCTAAGCGGCAATCTCCAACTACACTATGATCTAGCCGTCGAAGCCATCGGACGTTTGAGTCGGACGCTTGGAATATCAGTCGAAAAGATGGCTGAACGCATTCTCCGGATAGTCAACAACAACATGAGCAGAGCTCTCAGACTCGTGAGCATAGAACGCGGCCGAGACCCGAGAGAATACACACTAATCAGTTTCGGTGGTGCTGGGCCGCTACACGCCTGCGACTTGGCAGAAGAGCTTGGAATCAAGCGGATAGTCATACCATTTCACCCAGGTCTCTTCTCAGCTTTTGGCCTCCTCACGGCAGAGCTCTCTAGGACATTCACGCAACCTATCCTCAGACCTGTCACTGCCAGTGTCGAAAGAACATTCACACAGCTGAGAGAGCGAGCAAGGAGATCGTTGAAACAAGAAGCCTTTACGACCTATCAGGCGATGGAGCATGTCGACCTGAGATACCAGGGTCAAGCCTACGAGATTACGCTGCCGTATAGACGGCACACAAACCTGGCTCGGCTGTTCAGCCGAGAACACCAGAGACTCTACGGATACTCGTCAAACGACACTGTGGAAGCGGTAAACGCAAGACTACGAGCCGTTATCCCCACTCCGAAAGCCAGACTTGCCAAGAAGGGTCTCCGACCATCCAGACCACCGGCTGCTATCTCGTCGAGAAGAATGTCGCTGCTAGGTGCCTGGCAGAAGGTTCTAGTCTACAGCCGGGAGACCTTTTGGCCAGGAGTGTACGGTAAAGGCCCGTGCATCGTTGAAGAATACGACTCGACCACAGTGATTGGAAAGCACTGGTCTTGGAGTGTCGACGGGTACGAGAATCTTGATCTGACGACCCGGTCGAAGAGTCAGTGATGGTCTGGGGTCTTGATTGCCATTGGCGTCCCGGTTTGGACCTGTGGTCGATCTGGATTCCGGTCTTGCCGGCTTGCCGAGAGATAGGCGAAGATCAGAGTCGCCGAAGCTAGAATGTCCACGAGTATAATTCCAGCCACCATTTGAGTGGAGAGACTCGTAACAATCGTCCATGTGATTCCCATCACGATGGGACCAAAGACTGTGCCCAGACGCGCTACAAGATTCGATGCTGTGCTTGCGGCTGCCATCATATCCCGTCCCACGCCCATTATCAGAGTCATTGTAGGACTTGAGAAGAGACCGATTCCCATCCCAACAAGCAAGAGACGCCAGGCGAGATCCATCCAAGAGGTTGTCGAGGAGACGACGAGTGAAAGAGCGAGGCTGCCAAT